>JBBRGK010000567.1:0-2656 GCA_038240805.1 Dehalococcoidia bacterium
CGTCGAAGCGCGCAGGCAGACCGGGTTTTTGAGATCGCGCACGCTCACACCGCGCTGCAGCAACTCTTGCGTTGCAGCCAGAGGATCCCAGTCCGCGAGTGTGAACTGCAACAGGCCGGCATGGCGGCCGGGTGGCGTCAATATCGTGACACCGTCGATTTCCTCAAGCAGCTCACGGCAGCGGGCGGCGTTGTCGAGCACCCGCGGCAGCGCCCAGTCGAAGCCGATCTCATCGAGCAGGACATCGAGGCTGGCGACCATACCGGCGACGGCGGGGCTATAGGGGTTGCCCGAGGGGTCGAAGCGTCGCGCTTCTTCAGAGAAGCCGTAGCTGCCGAACACATCGATCGAGCTGAACGCCTCGAAGCCGGCAAAGGACGGCAGGAAGTCGCCCATTCGGGCGCTCGCGATGTAGACGGCGCCGATCCCCTCCGGCCCGCAGAGCCATTTCTGGCCCGGAATGGCGTAGGCATCGACCCCAGTTGCGATCACTTCCAGCGGGATCGCGCCGGCCGACTGGGCGCCATCGACTATGCACACGGCGCCGCGCGAATGGGCGAGGGCTGCCACCTCGGCGATCGGCAGCACGAGACCGGTGGACCAGGAGACATGCGAGAGCACGATGGCCCGCGTGCGGCCGCTCATCTCTGCGCGAATAGCGGACCGCGCGTCCGCTGTGCCCCCGGCCGTCCGGGCGAAGCGGACCCGCACGCCGTAGCGGTGTTCGAGCACATACAGAGAACCGACACCACCATAGTGCTCCTGGTCGGTCGTGACCACCTCGTCGCCCTCGCGCCAGTTGAGACCGAGGATAGCGAAGTTCATGCCCGCAGTGGTGCTGCTGGTGATCGCGACCTCGGCGGGCGGACAGCCAAGCACTCTCGCAAAGCCCTCGCGGGCCGTCGTGCGCAGCGCCCGGTTGCGCTCGAAGTCCAGGGAGCCCAGCCGTCCCTCTCGCACCTCTGTCGCCGCGAGCGCGGCGATTGCTTCACCTGCGGCTGCCGTCATTGGTCCGTAGCTGCCTGTGTTGAGGAACACTACCTTCTCTGTGGCGGGCAGAAGCCGCCGAACCGCTGCTATCCGCTCGTCGAGCACCGTCATGGCTGTGATCTCCTCCTGTGGTCGGTCATCGGGCTCCAATGACGGCGACCCGCGAAATATGGAATTAGCCTGCAACCGGCGCTTCCGGCTGACGAACGTGACCCGGCTCGCGGCGGTAGACCGTGCCGCCCTTCATCACGAGCGCCGGTCGCAGCAGCGCCGTCAGGTCCTCCAACGGGTTGCCCGTCACGGCGAGCACATCTGCCTGCAAGCCCTGGCGCAGCGACCCGGTGATGCCGTCGATACGCAGCGCCACCGCCGCCCGCGAGGTCGTGCTGCGCAAGATCTCGACGTTGGCGAGGCCGCTGAGGGCGCCGAGCACACCCAGGCTGGCAGGCAACGCCGTGTGCGGGTTATTCGGAATGCCGCAGTCGGTGCTGGAGATGAACTGTGCCCCAGCCCCGGCCAGCGCCTGCAGGCGGGCCGTCGCCGTCTCCCGCATGCTGGCCAGCGGCGCCGCAGCAGGCCCCCGCTGGAGCATATTCAACGAAATCGTGGGCGAGACATAGATGCCCTTCGCTACTATCTGCTCGATCACCCGTTCGTCGAGGTCGAGCCCACCGGGCTTCTGGAAGCTGCAGTGTTCCAGCGTATCCACGCCCGCGGCCACGGCGCGGCGCACCCCCTCGGTGCCATGGCAGTGCGCGGCGATGCCGTGTTCCAGCCGATGTGCCTCTTCGCGGGCAGCGATCAGCTCCTCGACGGTGTATTGGGCGTGGTAGGGGTTGGAGCCGGGCGTCATATGGCCGCCGGTGGCGAAGATCTTGATCCAGTCGGCGCCCGCCTTGTGCTGGCGGCGCACGGCCTGGCGCACTTCCAGTTCGCCGTCCGCCTCGCCGCCGAGGAAGTGGCAGTGCCCCCCTGTCACCGTGATCGGCTGTCCGACGCAGAGCAGGCGGGGACCGGGAATCGTGCCTTCATTGATACAGCGCCGGATTTCGAGGTCGAGATGCGAGCGGCAGCCGAGGTCGCGGGCGGTGGTGATGCCCGCCTGCAACATGTCGCGGGCGTGGGCGGTCATGCGCACCAGAGCGTGATTGTCGGATTCGGCCAGCAGGTGCGGCACGGGCTCGGCGCTGCCATCGAAAATCAGGTGAATGTGGCAGTCCATCAGTCCGGGCATCAGCGTCGTACCGGGCAGATCGATGCGCTCCGCCTCCGCAGGCAGGTCGCCCGCGCCCTGGACGCTCACCCGTTCGATCAGGTCGCCGTTCACCAGCAGCGCTGGCTGCCGCAGCGGCTCTTCGTGTATCCCATCAAACAGGAGATCAGCGGTGATAATTTTCATTCGATCGTCATTCCTTACCTATGATGGCAGTTTCGGAGAACCGGCCCACTCGTTGCCGCTTGAGCTTGCTCATCGCCTGCCTCCCTGGTTCCGTTCCTTTTTTCGCACCGAGCGGTTGGGCGCATTGTAGCGCCAGAAATGGTCGTGGGTGAGGCCGGTACCGGTCACGGAGTCGCAGTTGACAGGCGTAGCGCCTGCACGTTGAGCAGCGATGCGCCTGCTGCATCGGGGGCGGTGCGGAGCCACCAGTTATGGCGCTCGGCGTGG
>JBBRGK010000568.1:0-2635 GCA_038240805.1 Dehalococcoidia bacterium
GGGCTCCGACGACGGATTGGTCCACCTCTCACGCGACAACGGCGCCACCTGGCACGATGTCACGCCGCCCGACCTGCCTGAGTGGTCCACCGTCAGCACGATCGAGGTTTCGCCGCATGACCCGGCAACGGCTTACCTCTGCGCGAGCCGCTACCGGCTCGATGACAACCGGCCGTTGCTGTTCAAGACAGCTGACTTTGGCAAGACCTGGCTGTCGATCGGCGATGGCCTGCCCCAGGACGACTTTACCCGGGTGATCCGTGAGGACCCGATTCGGCGCGGACTGCTGTTCGCGGGAACAGAGACGGGACTCTACCTCTCGTGGGACGACGGCGCCAACTGGCAGCGGTTCCAGCTGAATCTGCCGGTCGTGCCGGTCTACGATCTCGCCTTCAAAGACACCGACCTGATCGCCGCCACGCACGGTCGCGCTTTCTGGGTGCTCGATGACCTGACGGCGCTGCGCGCCATGAATAACGACGTGATCGGGTCGGCAGCGCATCTCTTCCGTCCTCGCTCCTCGTTTCGGATCCGCAACGGCGGCGCGGCAAAGGTCCTACCGGGAGTGAACTACACCGGTGGAACCGGCGGCGTCAGCTTTGTCGAAGAAAAGCGTCCGGACGGGGAGACCGTTCGCGTGCTGCTCGACGCAGGCAAGAATCCACCCGATGGTGTGATCGTCTCGTATTACCTGAAGGAACGGCCGAAAGAGACGGTCACGCTGGAACTCCTCGACCAACAGGGTACGGTGATCCAATCGTTCACCAGCAAGCCTGAACCAGTAACCGCAGCAGACAGACCGGCGCAGCCGCCGGAGGACACCGTTTCCCCACCGCCGTCCCCGGGATCTGAGGAGAAGCAGGTGCCGAAAGAAGCGGGCGTCAACCGCTTCGTCTGGAACATGCGCTATGCCGACGCCCGCAAGGTGCCGGGCGACATTCCTACAGAACGAAGCCTCGCCGGTCCGCTGGCGTCTCCCGGTACCTACCAGGTGCGGCTGACCGCCGGCGGCAAGACGTACACCGAGTCGTTTGAGATCCGCAAGGACCCGCGCGTGCCTGCCACCCGCGAGGATCTGGACGCGCAGTTCGAGTTGCTAGTGCAGGTGCGTGACAAGCTCTCGGAGACGCATGATGCAGTGAACAGCGTTCGCAGCCTGCGCCGCCAGCTGGAAGAGTGGCTCCGGCGCGCCGAGGACAATCCGAACCGGAAGGCACTCACGGAAGCCGCTTCACGCATCAAGCAACGCCTTGGCGCCATAGAAGAGGAACTGATCCAGGCGAAAGCGCGTGGTGAGTCGGACCGGCTGAACTATCCCGGCCGCCTGAACGTCAAACTCGTACACCTGACTGCTGTGATCGCCAGCGCCGACGCGATCCCGACACGGCAGTCCTACGAAGTCTTCACTGAACTGTCGGGACGCATCGACGCCCAGCTGTCCGAATTACGCGACGCGATCGAGCGCGATCTGCCTGCCTTCACGGCCATGATCGAGAAGGAGCAGGTGCCGGCGATCGTGCCGAAAACGGCGCCGGGCGGTTGAGCGGCCTGCACGAGCGAGACGTGATATCGCTTCTTTGTGTGCATGATCTCGCCGGGACGAGGCAGGCAACCGGTTGGACGAACTGGTCCGAGCGCAGGCGTTGTATGGTGAAGCGAGACGAGCACAGGGAGATATAGTATGCCACGAGCGATCTGGAACGGGGCGGTCATTGCTGAGAGCGACCAGTGCGAAGTGCTCGACGATAATCAGTACTTTCCAGCCAGCGCGGTGAAGCGCGTGTACCTGACCGACAGCGAGACGCACACCTTCTGCCCTTACAAAGGCACAGCGAGTTACTACACGCTCATCGTCGATGGCAAAAGCAACGCCGACGCCGCCTGGTACTACCCCGATACGATCGTGGACACGGCCAAACGAATCGAAAACTATGTCGCCTTCTGGAAGGGCGTCACGGTCGAACTGTAGGCCGGCGCAGGGCAAGCGGTGCCTTTCCACCTTTTCGTCTACAACGACCTGCCCTATTCGCGCGAGTCAGCGGCCGGCGACGCTTCTGCGGTTGCCTTGCTCGACCGGCTCGAACAGTTGCTGCGCGACCTGCCGAACGTCAGCCTGATTGATATCGGCGACCAGATCGATAAGCTCGCCGAGGCTCCAGTTGAGCGATCGTTTGCGATGACAATCGCGATTGGCGAAGCCGGCGCCCGCATTGCCCGCCGGCTGCATCAACGGACTGGCTGGTTCCCCGCGATCGAAACCATCCCCGTGACGCGGGTTGAAGCAGCGCCTGGCGACTACCGTATTCCCGACAATCCCGCCGTCGAGCTGCGGCTGCGAAGCGTCTCGGCGGTGCCGCTGGCGATCGTGGATGACACGCTCTATTCGGGGCTCACGCTCTCGTGGGTGCTCGACCGTCTGCCGAACTCACTGCTGCCAGCGGCGGAAGTTTTCTTCCTTCAGGCAATGGCCGAAGCCCTGCCAGTTCTCCGAGCGCAATGCATGGTCCATACCGGGCTAGTCATGCCGGGCGTGCCGGAAAAAGACGTCAGCATCATCAAGGCTTCGCACCTCTTCGAAGCGGGCGCGATTCGGCGAACAGCCGGACGAGACCTGGCCTTCTTCGAGCGGCCCGAG
>JBBRGK010000569.1:0-2610 GCA_038240805.1 Dehalococcoidia bacterium
GTCGCATTCCAGGCGATCCTTGACCCGGGCGATGAAGTTCTCTCGCCTGACCCGTACTACGTCGCCTATCCGCCGAACGTGATGATGGCTGGCGGAACTTTTGTCAGCGTACCCACGTTCGAGCGCGACGAATTCAAGCTACGCGTCGAAAACCTGGAACGGCTGGTGACCCCGAATACGCGGGCGCTGCTGATGGGCTTCCCTTCAAACCCCACCGGCGCGGTGATGAGCCGTTCGGACCTTGAAGCGGTGGCGAATTTCGTCCAGCGACACGACTTGCTCGTGGTCGTGGACGAGATTTACGCGCGGCTGTCCTATACCCAGGAGCACGTCTGTTTTGCTTCCCTGCCAGGCATGAAGGAGCGGACGATCCTCCTCGGCGGCTTCTCCAAAGCGTACGCGATGACTGGCTGGCGCCTCGGATATGTGGCTGCGCCCTCCGAGGCTCTGGAAGCGATGATGAAAGTCCATCAGTACGTGATGATGTCCGCTCCTACCGTCGCCCAATACGCTGCGGTCGAAGCGCTTCGCTCCGGTGAAGAAGACGTGCAGATCATGTTGGGCGAGTATGACCGTCGCAGGAAGCTGGTGGTGGCACGCTTCAACCGAATGGGCCTGCACTGTTTTGAGCCGCGTGGCGCTTTTTACGCATTTCCCGACATCACGGCAACTGGTCTTGACGATGAATCATTTGCGGAGCGCTTGCTATTTGAGGAGCGCGTTGCAGTCGTGCCTGGTTCGGTATTCGGTGAGTGTGGCCGGGGGCATATCCGCGCTTGCTATGCCACTTCGTACGGTGAACTGGTCGAGGCGCTGGATAGGATCGAGCGTTTCGTCGCCCGTTGCCGCGCCGAGAGAGGCTAATGTTCGACGGCGATGAGGCGGTATCTGCCGGACCACCAGAACTGGAACTGAGCATTCAGCAGGTGGCCGTACGCGAAGGCGAGAACGGCGCCTATGTGGTCATCCTGCGCACGAACAGGGGTGATATCCCCGGAATGCTCAACGCCTGCGAGGGCGGAACCGGTGCGGTGATCTTCGCCGGAGGCGCAGGCGGGGGCATCGAAGGGCCGGCGGACGGCATTTTCGGCGATCTAGCAGTGGCTCTGGCCGGTCGCGGCGTCAGCAGCTTTCGACTGGACTACCGCCAGCCCGGTGAGTTCGACGAATGCGTGCTCGACGCGATGGCGGCAGTCAGTTTCCTCAAAGGGATCGGCGCAGAGCGTACGGTCCTGGTCGGTCACAGCTTCGGTGGCGCCGTGGTGATAAAAGCCGGCGAACTGGCAGCGCAGTCTGTGACCGGCGTGGCCGCCATGTCGAGCCAGCTGTTCGGGACCGCAGATGTCGCCCGTCTGTCGCCCTGCCCCTTACTGCTGATCCACGGCATGGACGATCAGGTGCTGGAGGCCACGGCGAGCCAGATTATCTACGACCGGGCCGCAGAGCCCAAAGAACTGATGCTCTTCCCCGGCGCCGGTCACGGTCTCACCCAGTGCCGCGATGAGCTCTTTGAACTGCTCTCAGTTTGGATCGAAACGCAGGCGATCTCTGCGAAGCCCGCTGACAGGTAGCAACCGTTACCGCGCTGCCGGAAGCTCGCGGAATTCACGCCAGAGCCTGAGAAAGTCTGCTTGCGCTCCTGCGCCTCCTGCCACAACCGCCCGGTCGAAGATACCTGCGGGCGCGCCGTCACGCGTCGTCACGACACCTCCGCCCTCCGCCACGAGGAGCAGGCCCGCAGCGCTGTCCCAGGGAAACAGGTAGGGGTGACAGAAGCAGTCGTACCGGCCAGAGGCGGCGTAGGCGAGCCCCAGCGCCGCGCAGCCCGGGATCCGCAGCGACTGCAGCCCCGGGTAGAGATGGTGCGCGAAAGCCAGTTGCTGCTTGCCAGCCGCGTCGTCGTAGCCGAGGTCGAGGGCCAGGACCGATTCCTGCACAGTGTTCTTACTGGAAGCGGCGGTCGGACGCCCATTTACCGTGAGGCCGCCGCCCTTCTCCGCGTAGAACAGCTCATCGCGGATCGGGTCCAGCGTCAGGCCGAGCACCGGTTCTGCGTCGAGGGTAAGCGCCAGGTTGAAGCAGAAGAACGGAATGCCGCTGGCGAAGTTCTTCGTGCCGTCGATCGGATCGATCACCCAGACGTAGCCTTCGGCCGGCGTGCTGTCGGCCGTTTCCTCACCCAGTAGCCGGTGTCCGGGGAAAGCCTGACGAAGCAATGAAGAGACCTCGCGCTCGACCGCGACATCGTATTGCGTCACCACGTTGCCTCGCCCCTTTTGTGACGTGACGCGCTCAGATGCGAACGCCGGACCGATGATCGCTGCCGCGACGCGGGCACACTCGCGGGCTACCTCTCCTGCCGCGCTGCCGTCTGCCGCCACAGGCAACGGAGTCTTGCCGTCAGAATCAGGTCGTTGCATGCTTCAACTATCACGAGCGCAGGTCCGAAGGTCAAACGATGTTTCAGCCCATTCTCGGTGTGAATTTCAGCCCACGGCAGGCCGAATGGCTGGGGCTCGATCCGGAAGAAACATTCAGCGCACTATTGAACGATCTCCGGGTTCGCTACTTTCGCCTGTCGTTGTACTGGGACGAGATCCAGCCGGAACC
>JBBRGK010000570.1:0-2607 GCA_038240805.1 Dehalococcoidia bacterium
CCCTGCTGGCCGAGCGTCCAGAAGTTCGAGGTGATCCAGTAGATCATCACACCGGTGCTGAAGTTGAGGACGAAGGGCACGAAGATGATCGGCATGGCGGCCAGCATGTACTTCTGCTGGCGGTCGGTCACGAACGAGAACAGCAGCGTCGAGGCGAGCATCGACCCCACGTAGAGCGCGATCAGGATGTACTCGGGAAGCGTCCCGATCTGATTCAGCTTGGCGAAGATGTCGGAGATCCCGAGGAAGCCCCGGTCGCCGTGTGGGTGGATGTGGTAGCGGAGCACGGCGTTCAGGGCGATGAACACGGGTGCCTGGATCAGCAGCGGCAGACACGAGCCGAACGGGTTGACGTTGTGCTCCTTGTAGAGCTCCATCAACTCCTGCTGCATCTTCTGGCGGTCATCCCGGCCGGTCTTGCCTTTATACCGGTTTTGCAGCTGTTTTACCTTCGGCTGGACGATCTGCATCGCCGCCATGGACCGGAACTGCTTCAGCGTCAGCGGCACCATCGCAAGCCGGATTGTGAACGTCAGAAGGACGATTGCCCAGCCCCACGAGCCGAGCGCGTCGTGGTAGTGGTTGAGCAGCCAGACGAGCGCGTTCTCGATCTGCGTCCAGATGATGATGTCGTGAAAGATCATCACGGCCGCGCCACCGGGTCGTACCCGCCCCGCGACCAAGGATTGCAGCGCAGCACCCGCCAGCCGGCCATCAGCATGCCCCGCACCGGGCCATGCGCGCGGATGGCCTGCTCGGCGTAGTGCGAACACGTGGGCTCGTACTTGCACACCCGGGGTGTGATCGACGTCATGGCGACGAACGGCGTGAGTGCGAGGCGAACGACCCGCACCAGGACGATCAGGAGGCGCGAGATCATCGCGCCGTCTCCGCCGACCGCAGGAGCTCTGCGACCTGGTCGCACAACCAGTCGAAGCCGCGCGCGTCGGCCGTGCCGGCGATGCCGGGCCGTGCGATCACGACGTAGTCGGTGGCAGGGGCGAGGCTGGCGGCATGTCGCGCCATCGCCTCGCGCAGGCGGCGCTTGACGCTGTTTCGCTCGACGGCATTGCCAACCCGCCGGGGAACGGCGTAGCCGATGCGAGCCTCGCCGCCGTCCTCCCGGGCGCGATAGCGGAGCGTCAGGTACCTGCCTCCGACCGCGCGGCCGAGGTGCGTGACCGCGTCGAACTCCGCGGCGCGAGACAGGCGGCCGCGCCGGTTCGACGGGGACGGTGCGTCGGAAGTCACGGAATGGCTATGCGGACAGGCGCTTCCGGCCGCGTGCCCGCCGCCGCTTGAGCACGGCCCGACCCGCACGCGTACTCATGCGCTTCCGGAATCCATGCGTCTTGGCACGCTTGCGGGTGTTGGGCTGATAGGTGCGCTTCATGGGGTGCCCGGCAGTATAAAGCAGCACCTCGGATCGCCCGCCGTCCAGAACCGTCCGCGATCGCACTGTGGAAATCGTGTCGCGGACCGGTGACCCAAACGGACACCAAACTGCGCGCAAACGGCCGCTTTTCACTCCTCCAGACGACACGTGTGAAATCTGTCCACAGCTGTGGACAGACCTGGGGATATCTACGAAATACCTGCAAAATGCGTACTTTTTGGCTTCGACCCCGCCGCCGTACCGCCTTGCCGCGTGGTCGGCCACGGCGTAGACTCGCCGCTCATGACCTCCGAGCCGGCCGCCGCGACCCAGACCTGGGAAACCATCTCCCTGCGTCTGCGTGAATCGCTCAACGCCAGCACGTTTGCCAACTGGTTCGGCGCCGCAACCCCGCTCGAGCAGGACAGCGAGCGGCTGGTCGTGGGCGTTCCCAACGAGTTCACGAAGGCCTGGATCGAGGGTCACTTCGGCAGCCTCCTGAACGCGGCGGCCGCAGAGCAGGAACTCGTGCTCGAGCTGCGGGTCGCCGTTTCCGAGGCGGTTGCCAGGGCGACGACTCCCGCGACGCCGGCCGAACCGGCCGACGAGAGCTACGACCTGCCTCCCGCGCCCACCCTCACCGGGCTCAACCCGCGCTACACGTTCGACCTGTTCGTGATCGGACCGAGCAACCGCTTTGCCCACGCAGCCGCCCTGGCGGTGGCCGAATCCCCCGCACAGGCCTACAACCCGCTCTTCATCTACGGATCCACAGGCCTGGGGAAAACACACCTGCTGCAGGCGGTCGGTCAATACGTGAGCCAACAACATCCGCATCTGAGTGTGCGCTACGTCACGACCGAGACCGTCCTGAACGAGTTTGTCGATGCTTTGCGGGACAAAAACACTGCCGGATTCAAAATTCGCTATAGGACATACGACGTTCTGCTCGTTGACGACATTCAGTTCATTGAGGGCAAGGACACCCTCCAAGAGGAGTTTTTCCACACCTTCAACAGTTTGTACGAAGCCGGCAAGCAGATCATCATCTCGTCCGATCGGCAACCGCGCGAGCTGGCGACGCTCGAGGCCCGGTTGAAATCGCGCTTCGAGTGGGGGCTGATCACCGACATCCAGCCGCCGGATCTCGAGACCCGCATCGCCATCCTGCGCAAGAAGGTCGCCACCGACCGCATCGACATCCCCGATACCGACGAGCTGACGTTCATCGC
>JBBRGK010000571.1:0-2601 GCA_038240805.1 Dehalococcoidia bacterium
CCAGGGTGAAAAAACCGTTCCCACCAATTTCAACCCCAACTCCTATTGGGACGATGTGATTGCCGAGCGCATCAAACACGACCTTCCCAAGGACGGCAACAAACATTCGGTGGCCGACCTCATGAAGTCGACCGGCTTCAGTGACTCTGAACTGCTGGCGCTCAAGCGTGTGCTGGTCGCTACCGCGGCGATGAACAAGATCGAGCAAAAGGCCTTTGCCGCGACCCAGGGCCTGTACAACCCCGAGACAGAAGAGTTCGTCTCCGACGGTCCTGCACGGCTGGACTTTGCAGGCATGCTGGTTCACAGCAATGAGTACAACGCGCTGAAGGCCGACCTGGCGACCGCTGTGGACGATCTTGTGGCGATGACGGACCGGCGCACCAGCGCCGAGGTTGCGGCCGCGGGGCAGCGAATGGAACGCTGGATCCTGTTGTCACTGGTGAGCATGTGCGCCACCATCGTGATGGCGGTGCTGGCGCTGCGCGTGATCCGGCGCGACGTACTGGTGCCGATTCACCGCCTGGGCCGGGGCGCGGACCGGCTGGCCGCGGGGGACTACGCGACACGCACCGGCGCGTTACGGGGATTCGACGAATTGACCGCCCTGGGCCGCACCGTGGACTCAATGGCGCAGGCCATAGAAGACGATATCGGGCGCAGTCATGCGGTTCAGAAGGAACTTGAAACCGCACGCAAACAGGCGGAAGACGCGACCCATGCGAAGTCGATCTTTCTGGCGAACATGAGCCACGAGATTCGCACGCCGATGAATGCGATCCTGGGCATGGCGTACCTGGCGCTCAGAACCGGACTCAATGCCCGCCAGCACGACTACGTGACCAAGATCCATGACGCGGCGAAATCGCTACTCGGCATCATCAACGACATCCTGGACTTTTCCAAGGTGGAGGCCGGCAAGCTGGAACTGGATGAGGGTCGCTTTCGAATCGAGGACGTTGCCGGCAATTCCCTGTCTCTGCTGCGCCAGCGGGCCCATGAAAAAGACATCGAGCTGCTGTTCGATGTCACCGAGTCCCGACTGCTCGGCGAAAGCGGTGCGCTGATGGGCGATGCATTGCGCCTGGGGCAGGTCATCACCAACCTGCTGTCCAACGCGGTCAAGTTCACGCACCAGGGCTACGTCAAACTCATGGTCGGTATCGAGCGAGTCGACGTCGACTCGCTGACTTTGCTGTTCACCGTTCGGGATACCGGCATTGGCATGACCGAGGAGCAGATCGGACGGCTGTTTCAGGAATTTACCCAGGCCGACGGCTCCACAACGCGCAAATACGGCGGCACCGGGCTGGGTCTCACGATTTCCAAACGTATCGTCGAACTGATGGGCGGCCGGATATGGGTGCAAAGTGTTTCGGGCGAAGGCTCCAGCCTCAGCTTCACGGCGCGCTTTCCATTCACCCAACCGCCCGCAGCGCCCTCGGCGCCGCTGCCCCGTGCCGATGCCATGCGTGTGCTGGTGGTGGATGACCAGCCCGACGCACGATTGGCGCTGCAGGATTTGCTGGGCGCGCTCGGAGTCGGAACCGCGCACCCGGGCCGGGTGGATTGTTCGGACGACGGAGACACGGCCCTGGTCATGATCGAGCAGGCACGGCAGCGGGGACAGCCTTACGACTTGTTATTGATCGACTGGGTCATGCCGGGTCTGGACGGGGCCGGCGTATTGAAGGCGCTGCAGGATCAGCCAGGTGCTGGAGCGCCCTTGCCCGTGATCGTCTCCGCTTACGACTCCGAGTTGCTGCATGCCAGCGTCAAGGCTCTGGGGGCGGAACATTTTCTGCCCAAGCCGGTGTTGCCCGAGTCGCTGCGCGAGCTGATCAAATGGCTTGGGGGCGACGGCGCTACGGATGCCACGTCCAGCCCGGCAGCAGCCACGGCCGCGAATCTTGGCGCACTGCGGGTGTTGCTGGTGGAGGACAACGCCATCAACCAACAACTGGCCGTCGAGCTGATGGAAAGCCGTGGCGTGCAGGTGGACGTTGCCACCAATGGACAAGAGGGACTCGACCGGATCGATGCCCATTCGCCGGCGTACTACGGTGTTGTGTTGATGGATTTGCAAATGCCGGTCATGGATGGTTACGAGGCCACCCGCCTGCTGCGGCTCGACGCGCGATATGTGAATCTTCCGATCATCGCCATGACTGCCCACGCCATGGCGGATGAACGGCAACGCTGCCTGGTGCTCGGGATGAATGGTCATCTGAGTAAGCCGATCGACCCGGAGACACTCTACGACACGTTGGCGACATTCGATGCTGGCGCCTCGGAATCACGCCCGGGACCCGTTACCGCGCCCGCAGCGCCGATAGCGCCTGGCGGGCATGGCGCCGGTCCGGCAGCGCTACAGGTCGCGGGACTCGATACAAAGCCTGGACTGCGGCATGCCGACGGCAACGCAAGCTTGTACTCGCAACTGCTGCGACGTTTCGCGGTCGATTTCTCCGGCTTCTCAGCACGCGTCGAATCCATGCTGGCCACCGATAACTGGGACGCCGCTGTGCGGGAGACCCATACGCTCAAGGGACTTTGCGCCACTTTGGGCGCCAGTGAAATTCAACCTCTGGCCGCCGCGCT
>JBBRGK010000572.1:0-2593 GCA_038240805.1 Dehalococcoidia bacterium
ATGATTGCGACCTGGTAGGTACCGATCTTGTTTGCCACGTCTCCATTGGCGGCGATGCGGTCGGCGCCAACGATGACGCAGGTAATTTCGCCGCGACTCATGAAGTGACCCGCCATCGTGTCGGCGATCAGAGTGATGGGAATGCCATCCTGCAGCAGCTCCCACGCAGTCAGGCGAGCGCCCTGCAACAGCGGCCGCGTCTCGTCGGCGAAAACACGCACGTTCTTACCGGCCTCGCGCGCGGCCCTGACGACACCGAGTGCGGTGCCGTAGCCGGCCGTAGCGAGCACTCCGGCGTTGCAGTGCGTCAGTATCGTGGCGTCGTCTGGAAGCAGCGCCGCCCCGAACCGGCCCATCCGTCGGTTCCCATCCACATCTTCGGTGTGCATGTGCTGCGCCTCTAGGACGAGTGCGGCAACAGTCGAGGCCACACTCCTGGGCAGGTCGGCTACAGTCTGCATACGGCGGAGTGCCCAGAACAGGTTGACCGCCGTTGGACGAGTTGCTGCCAATTCGGCACGCGCCTCAGCCAGGTGTTCGAGGAAGCTTTCCCGCTCAAGACAGGCAAACTCCAGGGCGGCCAGGGCCATGCCGTACGCCGCGCACACGCCGATGGCAGGCGCACCGCGAACGCGCATCTCGCGGATGGCAGCAGCCATCGCGCGATAGTCGCGCAGTTCGAGGTACACCTCGTCGATCGGCAGCAGTGTCTGGTCGAGCAGGCGAACGTGATCGACTGCCCAGGCCACTGTTTCCATAAGACCGATCCCTGTCCCTTCCTGTCTGTCGTGTCAGCGGCAGGCGCCGAAGAGACGAAAATAAGAACCAAAAAAAAGAAGGCTGCCGTGGCACGAGCAGCCTTTATCTACGGACGAATTACTCTCATCGTTCCCCGCAGATCTCGGGCGTACACCCGAGTCGGACGAAGTCGGAATTGGCACCGCTTCCCGTGTGCTCACGGGCTCGGTTGCCGGGCGTCGTAGGGCCGGATCCCTCAACCACTCTGGATAAGAGCGTCAATGCTATTCAGTTTGTAAACGAGATTCAGCGTATAGCCGCAGAGCCGTCTCGCTTCCAATAATGGTACGATCCGTGCGAATTCCTGTCAACGCGGAGCATGGAATGGCGGCAGTGATCCTGGACGGCAGCGTTGTTGCCGCAGAACTTCGGGCAGAGCTGGGACACCGGATCGAGCGGCTCAAGCGCGCCGGAGTCACGCCGGGACTTGCGGTCGTGCTCGTAGGCGACGACCCCGGATCGGCTTCGTACGTCCGTGGCAAGACGCGCGTCTGCGATGAGATGGGGATAATGTCTGTGACGCTGCGGCCGGCAGCAGATGTGTCGGAGGCGGCTCTGCTCGGGACGATCGCCGACCTCAACGCCGACGCGCGCTTTCACGGTATCCTCGTGCAACTGCCGCTCCCGGCGGGACTGGATGAGCGGCAGATCACCGGCGCGGTCGAGCCCTGCAAAGATGTGGACGGGCTTCACCCGGTGAATCTTGGCCGTCTGCTTCGCGGAGATGGACGGCTTTTGCCGTGTACGCCGGCTGGCGTGCAACAGATGCTGCTGAGGACGGGGAACGACCCGGCAGGCAAGCACGTCGTGATTTGCGGCCGGTCGAACCTTGTCGGCAAGCCGCTTGCCGCCATCCTGCTGCAGAAGGCGGGCGGCGCCAACGCGACGGTCACTGTTTGCCATACTGGCACGCGCGATATCGCCCGTTATACGCGCCTGGCCGACATTTTGGTCGTGGCGATGGGCCGCAGCCGGGCGATCACGGCAGACATGGTGCGATCGGGCGCGGTGGTTATCGATGTCGGCGTTAACCGCATTGCTGACTCATCACGCAAGAGCGGCTCGCGGCTGGTAGGCGATGTGGACTATGAGAGCGTGTCGCGGGTTGCTTCGGCCATCACGCCTGTGCCGGGCGGCGTCGGACCGATGACGATTACGATGCTGATATCCAACACCGTGCTCGCCGCTGAAGAGGCAGTGATGCACTCAACTTGATCCTATACTTGAGTCATGCAGATCATCACTCCGCACGACTGGAACGTAACCCCGACCGAAGCGCGCCTGATTCAGGAGCGGCTGCGTTCGAGCATCGTCGCAGAGGGAACGCCGCATAACGTGAAGCTGGTTGCAGGCACCGACATCTCGGTTGGCGGCAGGGGCCGACCGGGACTCGCCGCCGTGGTGGTGGTTGAGTATCCGTCGCTGCGCCCGGTTGAGCAGTCAGTGGTTGCAGCGCCGGTTACGTTTCCGTATGTACCCGGCCTGCTGTCGTTCCGGGAGACGCCGTTGCTCGCGCCGGCGTTCGAGCAGCTGCGTTGCACCCCTGACCTGATCGTCGTGGATGGGCAGGGGCAGGCTCACCCGCGCCGGTTTGGGATCGCCTCGCACATCGGCCTGCTGCTTGGTATTCCGACGATTGGCTGCGCCAAATCGCGGTTGGTTGGTGAGTTCGTTGAGCCTGACGAGGAGCCCGGCTCGTATGCGCCACTGATCGATCGTGGTGAGGTGATCGGCGAGGTAGTGCGGACTCGCCGGGGCGTAAAGCCGCTATTCATCTCCGTGGGGCACCTGATCG
>JBBRGK010000573.1:0-2589 GCA_038240805.1 Dehalococcoidia bacterium
AGCGGACGCCGCCACGGCTGCGGCGGGCCATGCTACCGGGTCGTTGCAGGCCTGGAGCTGAGTTTTGCCTTCGAAGACGCTGACACGGCAGCCCGTATCGCCCACGAGGACGATTCGATCTGGCTTCGCTTTCGGCAGCGGCAGGGCAATGTTGTCTACTGAAGCTGCAGTCGCGCCGGCAGATACTTCGCCTTCACAGACCAGCACCGGAAAGGCGGCAGACGGCGCAGCGTGGACCCTCATCGGTTGCGAGCGGCCATCCACGACCAACGGTGGGCAGAGGGGACCCTGCACCACGGCGCGTGCCAGCGCCACGCCCCCTGGCCCAAGCTCAACCCAGGCCGCCAGCGGGTCGAGCCCGGCGGCGATCCGTTCGGCTGGTCCTGCAAAGAGGGCGCCGAACACGAGTCCAATGACAAACAACCACCGCAACAGCCCAACACAGCGCCGCATCTGTCTCCTCGGCCCGGATGAAATCGCCTCTACTCATACCACACCCGGCCCGCTGCGGGATCGCCCGCTCTCAAGAACGTGGACAGCTATGGAGGTATGCTATGGTTTCAACGCGCCCGGTGTCCTGCCGCCGGGGCTGGTAAAGCGGGAGACACGGGAGTCTGGCTGATGAGTACGGAAGCGATCCTTGCGGCGGTGCAGCCGTATGAGATCCACGGCAGCCGCTACTATCGGATCGCCTATGCGTTCACGGACGCGCCCGACCGGATCACCGAGGGTCGTGTCGCCGCCGAGAGTATTTACAAAGACCCGCAGCCGGGCGACCGCGTGGACATCCGCACTCTGCTCGGTATCATCGACGACGTGAAGAAGCTGTAGCCGCTCCTGAGAGTTCAGCCTTTCACGAGCCGGTGCCGTCCGCCGCTGGACCCGCCAGCCGTCCGTCGATGATCCGGGCCAGCGCGAGCAGCCGATCGAGCGAGCCTGTCCCCGCCGGATCGACGGTATACAGATCGACAAGGACCGTGCCGGTGCGGAAATACAGCCGGTACACGTCAACTTGCACGCCGTTCTCAGCGTAGGTATATGACAGCGCCTGGTCCTGGTCGCCAACACCGTGCGAGCCGAGCAGCGTCACGCCAGGAAGCTCCGCCAGTTCATCGGCCAGCTCATTGGGAGCGAACGAGGGGTCAGTGACTGTGCGCAGCGAGGTGAGCCCCAGGTTCACCGACGCACCGGCCGTGCCCGCTTGCGCTGAAACCCAGTTGGCGTCGTAATCGGCGAAAACCAGCTGGGTGCCGGCCAGCGCTCCGGGAGCCTCGAAGTCCAGGCTGTAACCGGGCAGGTCGGCGGCGTGGAGCGCTGCCGCGCGTAGACCTTCGTAGGTACGCGGCGATCGAGGGGTCGCCTGGGCGACGAGACGGGGACTCTGCTCGCCGCTTACTTGAGTGACGGCGCGGACCTGCGAGTTCGCCCTTGCCCGCGCCGAAGAGATGCCGCTCGGCGCACCCAGGACAACCACGACTGAAACAAGAGCAAGCACAGGCACGATACGCAGCATGATCTCTCTCCATGTGTGAGTTGCTCGCTACCCGCCGGAGACGGTCTCGGCGGCGGGTGGGACTTGCAGACGCTACATCTATACTATTCCCCGTCGGCATCTCTACCGTGCACCGCGCGGCGCTCGCAGCCCTCAAACTAATTCCTATCGCGTCCTGCACCGCTCCAAGCGGAGTAGATCCTCGCCACGAACGAAGGCGAGCAAAGAATGCGCAGTACGAGAAGGTCACAGGTTGCACACGTTATATGAAGCGGCGCCGGCGTCGATGGCAGCATCGGCACAGCGGCAGTCGTCAAGAGATCGCAGGGGGGCGCCATGTTCGTCGTTATTTTCGAGGTCCAGCCGAAGGCGGAGCGCAAGGAGAACTACCTGGAACTGGCGAAGCTGCTGCGGCCCGAACTTGAGCAGATTGAAGGCTTCATCGATAATGAGCGCTTTGCCAGCCAGCGCATGCCCGGCCGGGTCCTCTCGCTGTCCACCTGGCGCGATGAGAAGGCGCTGATTCGCTGGCGGACCCTGCCGCAACACCACGAGGTTCAGCAGAAGGGCCGTTTCGAGGTCTTCACGGACTATCACCTGCGGGTCGGCGAGGTGACGAGCGACTCCGCGCCCCCGCCGGGGCTGTCGCTGGCAGAGACACGCTTTGACCTCACCGAAGTGGGGCAGGCAACGGTGATGACGATCACCGAGCTTGAGCCGGCAGATCCGGCCGCCGCAGAGGCAAACGCGTCAGCCGCGCTCGCAGCAGAGAACGGTGTTATCGATCACGAATGGTTCGACGCTATTCTCACTCCCGGCAAGCGACTGCTGCTGGTTGCCTGGCGTGATGCTGCCGGGGCGGCGCAGTGGAACGGCCCGGAAACGCTTTCTGGCCCGAACAACCGCTCTCGAACGGCGGTCCGCCACCGCCAGGTGCGCATTATTCGCGACTACAGCATGGCTGACCGCCGCGAAGCGCCGCAGTTCTATCCGCCGGTCACACATCAACCCGCCGGGACGTTGCCGGACTCAGCCACAGGTGTGTAGTGCTGAGAGTGGAGCAAAGATGAATGGACCGTGTACAGCTCGGCAATGTC
>JBBRGK010000574.1:0-2582 GCA_038240805.1 Dehalococcoidia bacterium
TCTGCATCGTCGCACGTCGCCCGATCGCATGTTGAACCGCACAGGGGCGCGGTGTAGCGTGGCCTGTGGGGCCAAACGGCAACAAGGCGCGTCTGCCGGTGGACGCGAGGAGAGAGCGATGCGGCTGGTGACCTACCTCGGCGGAGACGGTGCACGGCTTGGCGCTGTATTCGGCAATGCAATAGTCGATCTGCAGCACTGGGGGCAGCAGGCCGGCCTGAATATGCCGGGCAGCATGCTGCAGCTGATCGAAGAGGGGCCGCAGGGACTCGAGACTGCGAGACAGGCGCTGGCGGCGGCGCCGCACTCTGCCGAACCGGGCAGCTCTGGCGTTATCGCGCTCAGCAGCGCCCGGCTGCTGGCGCCGATCCCGAACCCGCGTCGCAACATCATCTGCCTGGGCCGCAACTACGTCGAGCATGCGCTCGAATCCGCCAGCGCCCGTGGCACAGCCGCGCCGCCGCCCGCGCACCCGGTCTACTTCACCAAGGCCACCACCGCGATCAATGGCCCGAACGATCCGATCCCGTACGACGCTTCGCTTTCGACCGAGATCGACTGGGAGGTCGAGCTCGGCGTGATCATCGGCCGCGACGGCAAGCACATTCCCGAGGACCGCGCCCTTGAGTGGGTGTTCGGCTACACGGTGATCAACGACATCACAGCGCGAGACCTCCAGAACCAGCATATGCAGTGGTTTCTGGGCAAAAGCATCGATGGCAGCTGCCCGATGGGGCCGTGGATCGTCACCACGGACGAGCTGCATGACCCGCACAAACTGCATGTCACCCTGCGGGTGAACGGTGTCACGAAGCAGGACTCGAACACCGACAAGCTGATCTTCAACATCAACAACTGCCTCAGCACGCTCTCGCGTGGCACGACGTTGCTCGCCGGCGATATCTTCGCCACCGGCACGCCAGCCGGCGTCGGTTTCGCGCGAAAGCCTCCCGAATTCCTCAAACCCGGCGACGTGGTCGAGTCCGAGATCGAAGGCATCGGCACGCTGCGCAACACGATCGAGGCGGTATAGCGCGGGACTCTACCTCACCCGGCAGCCAGCATTGGGCAGACTAAGCCGGCCGCAGAACAGACGCCGTCAGTTCCACTTCCTGAGCGACGCCTACGCTTGCCTGCGTTGTGGATGCCAGTCCGGGGGTGATGATCACCAACCCACTGCTACCGCTGATAACCGGTGGGGCCGCGAGCGCCGATCGATTTGACACCCGACTGAGTGCGGCTTTGCGGATGAACTCGGAGAGTTTCATTCCCGAACGCTCAGCACATTCATCCACCAGATCAAATTCTTCACGCGGAAACGCAACCGATACCACTGCACGGCGACCCTTCACGGGCGGCTGCATCTCTGCCTTCTCGAACGCCCATGTTTCAGCATCTTCCAACCCCTGAAGATCCTTACTGCCCATGCCGGTCCCTTCTTTTTTCGCTTACAGAAGCGCCTTTTCACGGTCTTTGCAGCGCCAGGCCGTCACCGGCCTCCATACCAGCGGATCATGAGTCCGCTCGACAGGAACGGCGATACAAGCTCCCCCGTAGTCAGCCCCAATCACCAGGAATAGAGCTCGTCGCTGCTTACGATTGCGCACGACTACGTGCGGCCCGTCCAGAATCTGACCGACCTGGCGCGCGGTCAACCCGTGTACTGCGAACTTCTCCCGGTTATCGTCATCGATTTCGAAGTCCGTTATACGAGGCATTGCCACAGGGGTGACTGACTTTCTACAATCTCCCTACATAGTGTAGTGAGTTTGTAGGAGACTTACAAATGGAATTACTGCCAGTTGAAGAAACCGCGCTGGAATGGGTGATCATCGCGGACTCCGCCCAGGTGATCGGGAACAAGTTGTTCCTGCTAGGGGGTGGGTGGGATGTGTTGCTGGTGGGTCAGCAATTTCCGGTCGAGCAGTCACTTGGTATCGCATTATCCTTCCGGGTCCCGTGGCAGCAAACAAACCAGCGTCACACCGCGGAGATTCGGATTGTCCCGGAGCATCGCCAGGAATTGCTGAAGGTGGGTGCTCAGTTGGAAGTTGGCCGGCCGATCGGTATTCGACCGGGCCAAAGCCAGCGAGTCCAGATGGCACTGAACCTCCTTTTGAGCGTAACGCAGGGGGGCATCTACGAAATCGTTGTTAGCATCAACGGTGAGGAACAACCTCGCCGCACGACGTTCACTGTCATAACCAACCCGTTGGCAACCATGTCGCCCCAGACAGCAATCGCCTCTTTGCCCGCATGATAGGAGACCATCGCTCCGGCGAAATCAATCAGCCGGGCAAGGAGAGGATCGACGGCATCAGGAAATCGATGCGGTATCCAGCAGTAGCCCGAGCGGGGCTGAGTCGTCCTGCACAAGGGTCCAGCTGCCGCTGAAGGTACGCGTTGTCGTTCGGCCCGAGGCAGTCTGGTCGGTGGCCGTGATCGCCACCTGTACCTGGTCGAAGCGGATGGCTGCCGTGGTCACGCTGATCGCGGTCGTGGTGGCGTAGCCCGCTTTCCAGGCGCCATACGGGTTTCTTGCCCGGAAGGCGGGGCTAAGCAGTGCGTAGGCGTCGCTGAAG
>JBBRGK010000575.1:0-2581 GCA_038240805.1 Dehalococcoidia bacterium
GTCCAGTTTTGCCAGCTCCTCTGCGACGCTCTCCAAAGGCTCCAGAGACATCAGGCCCATCACCGGCAGCGGCAGCGTACCAAGCACCGTGTCGCCATCTGTGACCGCGAGTCCGCCCTCGGTGCTCTCAACCGCCCGTGCCGCCGCGTAGATCGAACGGTCGTCCACGCCAACCACGACGATATTGTGCGAATCGTGGGCAACCGTGGTGGCCAGGGCGCCACGCTGCAACTGAAAGCCCCGGACGAGACCCTTGCCGATGTTGCCGGTGGCTTTGTGCCGCTCGATCACAACGAGCTTGAGCAGATCACGCGACACATCACCGACGATCGCGCCGTCCACTACCGGCGGCGCTTCATCGAGGCGTCGGGTGAGGATCTGGTGCGGCACGACCTCGATCACGGGAAATGTCGGCGAGGCGGTGGCGGGCAGCGAAAGGTCTTCGCGGGTGTATGGTCGCACGTTCATCGTTGTGAGGAACTGCGGTGTGTGACGTACAGACGGCTGGAACAGCGCTTTGCCGCCCTGGGCCACCAGCTTGCCGCCGTAATACACCTCGTTGGCGTGCATGTTCTGCAGGTCGGCGAACACGAAGCAGTTGGCGCGGTAGCCGGGCGCGATGCCGCCGAGTCCTTCAAGCTGGAAATAAACGGCCGTATTCAATGTCGCCATTTGCAGCGCACGCAGTGGATCGCAGCCAAGCGTGATCGCTTTGCGAACGACTGCGTCCACCTCGCCATCGTTTAGCAGGTCGAGCGCAGAACGGTCGTCAACGACAAACAGGCAGCGGTGATAGTTGCCATCGTTCACCAGCGGCAACAGCTCGGCCAGGTTCTTTTCGCTGGAGCCCTCGCGAATCATCAGCCGCATCCCGCGTCGCAGCTTCTCCCTTCCCTCGTCGTGCGCCGTCGTCTCGTGGTCGGACCCGATCAGCGGGCAGAGATACGCATTGAGCTGCTTGCCGGTGACTCCGGGCGCATGTCCGTCTTTCACCCGGCCGGCCGCCACCTCCAGCTTCGCGAGCGTAGACGGATCGCCGTAAATCACGCCGGGAAAGTTCATCATCTCGGCAAGGCCGATAACTCCTTCCCAGCCGAGCACCTGTTGAATCTCGTGCGCTTCGAGGTCGGCGCCGGATGTCTCCAAATGGGTGGCAGGCACACAGGATGACGCCATGAACCGCAGGTCCATCGGCACCCGCCGTGCCCCTTCAAGCATGTACTGAATGCCGGCGATGCCGCGGACGTTCGCCACCTCGTGCGGATCGGCGATGGCGCCCAGAACACCACGCGGCACCGCAGCGCGGGCGTACTCTTCCGGCGTGAGGTAGGTGCTTTCGACGTGCAGATGCCCGTCGATCAGGCCGGGCGCGAGGTAACGGCCTTGCAGATCAATGATCTGGTCTGCCTCATGGTAATCGCCGAGCCCGGCGATCCGGCCTTCTGCGATAGCGACGCTGGTCTGCTCGATCTCGGCCGTGAAGGTGTTGATTACCTGACCGTTGACGAACAGCAGGTCGGCCGGCTGGTCCCCTCGCGCCACGGCGAGCAATCGTTCCAAATCCATCGGTGATGTCCTTCTGGCTTTCCGCAGTTGTTAGAGCGGAAAGCGGCGGCGTTTTGATTTGGCTTACCGCCCGCGAATCAGGGAACGCAACTGGTGATAGCCGGCCTGCCAGGCTACTACGCTCGCGACCAACGCGAGACCGGACAGCACCGGCAGTGCCTGCTGAGCCGGCAGACGCCAGACAAAGCCGAGCATCACGATCAGCAACGCCACTGCCAGATTTAGCAACACGATCCGGCGGGGTGTAATCGGCACCTGCTCATGGAGGATGGTTTGCACCAACCCTTCCACGGGGAGGTCTAGATCCTCATCCCATGCACTTCCGAACACCAGCACCGCCGTCGTGCTGGCCGTGATCAGGAGGCATGCTACGACGACGTAGATTATCCCCTGCCACGCCAGACCTAGCCAGATTGCGAGCGCCGGACCAAGCACAACTACCTCGGCCGCCGCCACTCCGAAGAACACTACGTACTTCGCGTGGAGCACCGCAGCCATGCTCTGGGGGATCACCAGCCAGAGGGTTAATCGGTTTCCTTCGCTCCCAATCGGACTGGGCGCGGCGTCGATGATTGTGTAGAGCACCAATGCGCTCACTGCCGCGACGAGGAATCGCTGGTCCGAGAGGCCGAGTGCTGCGGCGCGGCTGTGTATTGCCGGGATAAGCGTCACCGCTACGCCGAGGACCACCAGTCGCAGCCAATTGAGCCGGCTGCGACTCTGGTTGAGCAGCTCCTTGTACGCTGCAGCGGCCACCATGCCACGCTGGCGGGCCACGATGCGGCTCAAGGCTCGCACGCCCGGTGGCGTCGTGGCATGCGGCGTACCGGACTGGCCCTGCAAGTACCGGCATGCCGACTCGTACATCTGTCCCAGCCGGCTGGCGCCTGGCCCAAGTGCGGCCATGAGCAGCAGCACGAACAGACCGGCTATTAGGCCGGGTTCTGGCAGCGGCCACGTCGGAAGTACAACGCTGCCCAACGTCGCCCCGACTCCGGCGATCCCGGCCACAACA
>JBBRGK010000576.1:0-2570 GCA_038240805.1 Dehalococcoidia bacterium
ATGATCTCCTGAGAGAAGTTGACAAAGAGCAAGCGCTCCTTCTTGGTCGAGTCGGGCGGACCATCACTCAACTCCACGATGTCGCGCCGGCGCTCCGGTGCTTCTTTGCCATCTTTTGAGCCGGTCACGAGCGCACCGAGCAGGTAAATGCGGTCCTGCAGGTAGTCATGCTGCGCATCAATGTAGACGCGGACAAGGTTCGGATTTTGCAGGGCGTCCGAGTAGGGCAGAGAGCCGTATCCCCTGCTGGGAATGTAGTTGAGCGCCTCGATCGGGTCCTTTTTCATCTTGCGATAGCGCCGCGCCCGGTGAATCAGCTCGTCCAGCCGAGGTCCCACCGGCCAGGTGGTGGAGAGCCGGCGCACCAGCGGTTCCTTTGCCGGCTCGACAATGAGTTCGGCAGCGCCGCCAGCGGCGCCTCTTGCCGGCAAATCCTTCAGTGTTGCCATCTCCTGCATGGTGCCGACACCACCGCGCAGCAGCGCCGTCTTTTCTTCGGGTCTCAGGTGCGGCAGCAGCGAAAGGTCATCCTTCTCCGCGCTCCACTTCATGCAGAACTCGTTGTAGAGGCAGCCGTCACATTTGTAGCTCAGGTGATAGAAGATGTCCTCGAAGTTAGCCTCTATCACCTTCTCCGCAGTGGATGCTGGACCCGTGACAAGGTCGCGCACGGAGCCGCGATAGCTCTCGGGATCTTCAACAACCTCAAGCAACCCGTCGCCGACACCGAACAACTGCGCCGCTGCCTCACGTTGGAGTTCCTGTATCGCTCGTTCTGACTCCGGGATCGCCTCCACGCCATCGGCAGGGCCGCGGTAGAGGATGCCCATCTCGATCACTGCGACCGCGACAGTAGACTGGCGTAGCAGTTCCTCCAGCATTTCGAGGTAGAACGCGACCTGCAGGCGATGCTCGACCCTGGCGGCAGTCGAGCTTTTCATGTCGGCGATGTGAACGTGCAGGGCGCCAGCCGTGTCCCGCTCCAGTCGCAGGATGTCGACGTCGCCCCGGACGCGCCATGCGCCCAGATCAACCTGAAGACGCGGCTGAAAGAGAACCTGCACAGAGCCATCAACAAGCTCTCGGGCGAGCCGGACGACCTCATCGTTGTCGTTTAGCGATGTCCCTGGCGTGCGGTCGGCGGCAAAGTCACGCACCGGAAAGCGCTGCTGGACCGACTCCGCGACACGCTGTTCGAAGTCGGCGCCCGAGCGCGTCAGCAGCGGCGGAATCGATTGAGGTGTGACACCGTACTCGCGCAGGAACCGGTTGCCGTTAGCGCGTTCGGTCAGCCGCAGCCGCAGGTAGCGCTGGCATTGCTCCAGGCGGATGTACTGCGACACGTCGGTCGGGGAGATCTGCCTGGAGGCCGTGGTATCAAGCTGCAGTCGCTGAACAATATCCAACCAAGGCTCTCCTTGTTCACCACGTCGGGCGGGTCCGGGTGCTAAGCGGCAGATTTGAATGTTCCGCAGAGGTCACAGGATGTTTGACGTACGAGGAGCATCGTGAGCGGAGCTTACCAGTTCTCGCATGGTATTCGCGGGGAATTTGCCTGCAGCAGCCATCGTGGGACACTATCCTGACACGAGCGGGGAGGCACCATGGACCCTCAGTTTCTCAGCAACGAAGAGATCGTGCTTGCCGCGCGGAAAAACCTCGAGCAGGGGCCGTGGGACTACCTGGTCGGCGGCGCCGAGTCGGAAACGACGATGCGCCGCAACCGGCTTGGTTTCGATCGCCTGGGCTTTCGGCCTCGCGTGCTGGTCGATGTCTCGCAGATCGACGCGTCCACCTCGTTGCTCGGGCACCGGCTGCGCATCCCCGTGCTGCTGGCGCCGATCGGTTCGCTACAGGTGTTCGCACCGGAAGGGGCGGTCGCCTCGGTCAGGGCGGCGGCCGCGTTCGGCACACTGCCGGTGATCAGCTCGGCTACGCAGCCAGCGCTGGAAGAAACCGCCGCAGCGAGCGACGGGCCAAAAGTCTTCCAGCTCTACGTCAACGGCGACATGGACTGGGTGCGCGAGATTCTCACCCGTGTGAAGGCAGCGGGCTACACGACCCTCTGTCTGACCGTCGATGTCGCAGTCTACAGCCGGCGGGAGCGGCCCATGCTCTCGCGCTGGCTCACGCCGACACAGAGGGTTCCCTCCGACCGGAAGTTTCTCGCCGCGCTCACCTGGGACACGCTGGCCGAGATCAGGCAGTTCTGGGGCATGCCGTTCATGCTCAAGGGCGTGCAGACCGCCGAGGATGCGGCGCTTGCCGTGGAGCACGGCGTTGATGTGGTCTGGGTTTCGAATCATGGTGGCAGACAGCTCGACCACGCACGGGGCTCAATCGATGCGCTGCCGGAGATCGTACAGGCCGTCGCTGGCAGGGCGAAGATCATCCTGGACGGCGGTATTCAGCGCGGCACAGATGTCCTGAAAGCTGTCGCGCTGGGCGCCGACGCCGTCGCGATCGGCAAACTGCATGGTTGGGGTCTGGCCGCTGGAGGCGTGGATGGACTTGTCCGGGTGCTGGAGCTGCTTGAACACGAGATCACCACGTCGATGGGCCTGCTCGGC
>JBBRGK010000577.1:0-2564 GCA_038240805.1 Dehalococcoidia bacterium
TGCGGCGCCGGCGACACGACGATCGAGGCAGCGCTCAAGTCAGGAGAGCAGGGCGAGGTCCTTGGTATCGACATCTCGCCCGAATTCATTGCGCTTGCTCGCAGGCGGGCGCTGGATGCCGGCGTCCACAACGCGCGGTTCGAGGTGATGGACGCCTGTGCGCCCTCACTGAGCGATTCCTACTGGGACGTCGTGATCGGTCACCTGAGCATTACCGAGTTCAGCGATCCTCGTGCTGCTCTGGCGGAGCTGCAGCGGGTGCTGCGCCCCGTGGGCCGGATTGCGCTCTCCACCTGGGGCGAGTGGGAACGCAGCCCCTGGCTCACGGCGGCATTCGAAGGGGCGCACACGGTCATTCCCGCCCGGCCGGCAGCGGCCAAAGCGCCTGCCTTCCGCTACGGTGCGCCCGGTGTGCTCTCCAACCTGCTGGCAGATGCGGGGTACCAGGATGTCACGCCGGATCGGGTCACAGCTTCGCTGGAGTACCAGACCGCCGAGGAGTACTGGCACGCCATTGAGCACGGCCTCGACTATGACCTGAGCCCGCTGAAGGGTATGCCGGCGGAACAGCTCCCTGCGGCTCACGAAGCGGGCGAGGCGATCCTCCGCAAATGGCGCTATCCACGCCAGCAACGGCTGCGTTTGCCCGCCCAGGCGTTCATTGCCGTGGCCGTGAAATGAAGCGCGGTCAAAGTTCGGTGCCGCCGTCCTCCGTCATAGACCCAGACACCACTTACTGCCTGTACAGAGGCAGCTAGCCGCTACTGCCGGTCTGAAGCTTTTGCGGGCGACTCGATCGTGCTCCAACCCGCCTGCTGGTCGGCGTTTGGCGACTCGATCACAAGACGGGGCTCCTCGGCATAGCTGTCCATGTCGTCGCGCTGGTAAATGTAGGTAGCCGGGTGGTTCGAGGCGGCGCCAGGGTTGCCGTTGTGATCGAGCCCGACGATGTGCATGTTGCCGTAATACGCATCCTGCAACGACCAGAGGTCGCGCTGTGCCTCGGTCAGTGCCTCCATTAAGCTCATGCCCATTTTCATGTAAAGCACGACGCTTCGCGCGGTTCCGGCCCGGATCGCCATCTCGCCGCGCCCGGTGCAGGCGGCGGCGCCGTAGCGGTTATCGCAGTAATTGCCGGCACCGATCACCGGCGAGTCGCCGAGCCGTCCCGGGTACTTCCAGGCCCAGCCCGAGGTTGAAACGGCGCTGGCGATATTACCGTCCCGATCGAGCGCGAGGAAGTTCACCGTACCGCCCATGCGGCGCGGGTCGGCAACCTGCTTCGCCACGCGGGCAAGGTCGCGCACTTTCCGCATATACCGCTGGTAAGCGGGGCGGCCCTCGTCGGCCATCTTGCCGGAGAGCCACTCTTCGTATCGCTCGGCGGTCTCCGGCGTCATCAGGTTGGCCTTTGAAAAGCCAGATTCCTTGGCGTAACGCTCCGCGCCGGTGCCAACGAGGAAGCAGTGCGGCAGGTCGTCCATGACCCGCCGCGCGATCGAGATCGGATTTGGGTAATAGCGAACCGACCCCACTGCGCCGGCAGCGAGTGTGCGTCCGTCCATGATGCTCGCGTCAAGCTCGACTTCGCCGAGGAGGTTTGGCAGACCGCCGGTGCCGACAGAGTTGTCGGCAACGTTGTCCTCTACGAGGCGCACTCCGGCCTCAACTGCGTCCAGCGCAGTGCCGCCGGCCTTGAGCACCCGCATCGCTTCGCCGATTCCCACCCGTCCGTTGCTTGAAGCCACAACGATCACTGTTCACGCTCCACAGTCGATCTTCTGTCTCTGCTCGGTCGTTGTCCGCTATCCGCTTACGCTTTGTCTTAGCCGTCCCGCCGCTGAAGAACGTCGCCGCGGCCGTTCGTTACCCGCTGCACGCTAATCAGAACGCCCGCACCCGCGCGCTCCGGGTCGCGGTCCAGTTCCGCCTGGATCGTGCGGCTCATGATCTCCTCGCGGAGAGAACCGTCGCGCGCGACCTCAACCGTGCCATAGAAACGCCACGCCTGTTGCGTCTTCGGGTTGCGGTAGAACACCACGATCTGCGGGTTTTCTTCGAGGTGCGCCAGAGTGTCCTTCTTGGAGCGCTCCCAGAAAGCAAGGTGGTCTTTGTCCCAGACCATCATGCTTCCCTTGAAGGTGATGTTCGGCTCACCGTCGCTGGAGGCGGTTCCCACCATGCAGACGACTCCATCGGCGAGCGCTGTGCTCAATGGGGTCGCCATTTCGGTCAGGTCGATCATTGATGGTCCCTCTTTCCCCGGTCTTTCCCGGGCTGTCATTGCACATGGTTCCGAGTAAAGCGAGCGGCAGCTGCCTGCTACAGGGTAGCGCCCTTTTCGCCTGGGCGCGAAAAAGGGCGGCAGGTTCTCACCCACCGCCCTTCGAGAGCGTAATCTTCGTCGTGCGCTGCCTACCGGTACGTGGCCAGCACCTTCTTGAACTCGTCGGGCTGAATTGTCCAGTCCTGCTGGGTGATTCCCTGCTCGCGGAAGCCGGGCAGCAGTTGGTCAAAGCTGCGCGAGGTCTCGTCGTGATAGACCAGACCCGTCACCATCTCAT
>JBBRGK010000578.1:0-2546 GCA_038240805.1 Dehalococcoidia bacterium
AGCATGCGAAGCGCGGCCAGGCGCTGCTTTACCGACGGCGCCGCGATCTGCAGACCTTCGATGTAGGCCGCCACGTGCACCGGCTGGACCTGGCGCACGTCAGGGATGCTCTGCAGATCGCACCAGGTCGCGAAATCGGCCGCCGCCCGTGCGTAGGCCTTGCGCGTGTTCGGGTTGCGGATGGTGACGGCGAAGAACTCGAATGTGCGCTTCGCGGCGGAGACGTCAGGCGCGTAGAGCAGGGGCACTCCGCTGTACGGCTGGGGTGAGCCGGCCTTCATAACGCTTCTTCCGGCGTCCTGGGCAACGAGCTCTAAGGAGCCGAATTCTTGCGCAGAGCTCATTAGAGCAAGCCCTTTCTGCGCCCGGTACCTGCGACGTTCCACAACGTATGGTGGATGTGGGCGTTGCCACACAGCCAGTCCTGGACCAGCTTGGCAAGGTGGCTGCCATCGCCGACTCGTGGGATCAAATACCTCAATTCCAGAGAGCGCTCGACCGCTGCCACCAGTGTGGTCCCTTGGAGGACAGACACCTGGAAAGGGCCCGCGCTGCTTCCATGCTCCCTGAGTTCCGCCTCCATCGGCGACCAAGCACGGTTGTGGAACACGAATGGATTGCCGAGGTCGCGGCCTGTCGTCGCGCAACCCGCAGGCGGCATGCGCCAGCGATCGGCCACGCGGTTCTTGCTCTCGCCCACATAGCGCAGCTGTCCCTTCCCGTCGGTCAGGAAGTACAGGCACTCCGCGCGCGCCGCCCAGGCCTTGGCGTCCAGCACCTCGTGGGCCGATGCGTACCAAGGGCCGTTGCGGGGGTCGCCCGGCCTCTTCTTGCCGACCCATCGGTTGCTCAGGTCGAGCCCCAGGATGCGGATGATGGGCGTGGCCTGGTCGAGCAGGGCGTCGAGTGTTGCCAGGCCGGTCGAGATGGTGTGTGCCATTTGAGTAAAGGTGTCCGATTGATGGGTGCGATGCGTTGTGTGACTCAAGGCGTCCTCCTTTAGTGATCGGTGACTTTGCGGCGCAGGCGTTCGGTCCGGTGCGCCGCCGTGATCAGGGCGCCGTCGTCTGCAACCACGGCCAAAATATCCAGCGTCTTGAACCGGCGCAGGTACTCCGGCGGTACGGCTTCAGCCAGCAGCTGCCGAGACTGTTTGTCCAGCGCGAACCGCGTGGCGCCATGGACACGCTGCGGCTGGCCGAAGCTCGTCACCAGCGCGACCTGGTCGATCGAGATTCCGCGCCCCTTCAGGCGATGAGCGGCGTGCCGAGTCAGGGGCATCGTGGGCATACGGGCCAGCACTTCAGCTGAATCGACGGCCTTCCCTGCGAGGCCCGGTACCGCACCGGCGGCGCGATGAAGAGCGGCCTGGTGGGCGCGCTCACGCCGACTCAGCCGGCCTGCGATGACGGCATCCACCTGATCGAACTCGGCTTGCCAGGCCATCGCCCGGGCTTCCTTGAACGACTTCATTGCATGTCTCCCTGGTGCTTGTCGAGGAGCTGCGCCAGGAACTCGGCCGTCGAGAGGTTGGCGTTCCGGGCTGACTCGCTGACCCGGGCGACGATCTCGTAGGGGACGGTCAGTGACGACAGCTCCGGCGCTGCGATCTGCGGTTCGGCAGGCGCGCCCCGGGTCGGCACGAAGCCTTTGCGGCTGCTCAGCCAGCGGCGTGCATCCTCGATCGCGATCATCGAGCGGCGTCCGAAGTTCTTGGTCACCAGCGCATCGGGCAGTTTCGGATTGGCGGCGTTGCGCACGCTGCGCTCGTCCATGTCGGCCAGCAGAGCCACCTCGGCAAAGCTCAGGTAGCCGGCCATCTCGTCCTCGTCGCGGGTGATGTAGCGCTCCCCGCCATCGAGCAGATGCCGCGCTACGGCGGTTCGCACCGTCCGCTGCGCGAAGGTGGGGACGTGGACATCATCTTCCTCAAAAAAGAGCTTCATCGAGTCCAGGCCAAGCAAAAACATTTCAGCTTCGCCGTATTGGTTCCCAACATCACCGCTAGCGCCGAATGAAGGGTGGGGTTGTCCCCCGATGCCGTAGTCGTACATCGTCAACACAGCCTGCCAAAGCGAGGAGTTATTGACCAGAGCCTCAGAAGGTTCGACGTGCCAGGCGCCGCGACCCGGAAGGCCGAGCAAAGCCCCGCCGCAGTCGGAGCCGAATACGCGCTCGGTTGAGCGAGCCAACCCAACCATGAATTCCCGAAGTTCCTGCTCCAACTCGTATTTGGTGAAAACCATCTGCTGCTCCTTGTGACATCGGTGATGCCATGAATTGCATGATGCCACAAACCTGTTTTTAATGTCAATGGTGATATCACAATAATCACAACTATTTCCTATGCTCCTTTAGCGACTGATAACGTCCTTTATCAGTCATAAATAGGACGTGGCTCTTTCCAGCCAACACGTGGCATGACTACTTGATTGCAGCAGCAGTCCCCCTGTAATACCCAAACGCATCGTTTTCCGTGAGCTTGTAGGGCGAACCCTCGCCAACGGGCCGCACCTCGGCCTGAAACGCCTGCTCGCACGTCAATC
>JBBRGK010000579.1:0-2542 GCA_038240805.1 Dehalococcoidia bacterium
TGGAATATCCGTGGATTCGGCTACTTGCTGGAACGCCGCGCTCCTGGGCACGCGCGCGCCGACGAGGCAGACGAGGAGGAGGAAGCCGTGAGCTCTGGCTAGTCTTATTCTGGTCAGCGCGTTGGAGTGGGCGGCTGACCGGTGGACGGTAATGGTGGATTCGGCCCGGCGACCGTGCGCGGCAGAGTCTGTGCTGCAGCCGGACGGCTGAGCGGCGTAGCAATTACAGGCGCGCCTGCTGCGATAGCCGCCGCTGCAGGATCGGGATAAAGCTTGCCGAGCCGGTCCTGCGTTGCCTGCCCGAGGCTTGGGTCGTCGAATGTCTCCGCGATGATGCCGGCAATCACGCCAGGATTGGGAAAAAGGACATCCGCGCCACTGCCCCGAAGGATGACCTCCCTCGTAGCGCCGTCTTCACCAAGGGAACGGCTCGTAATGCCGCGGGACTCTATCTGCTTGGCGAGCAAGGCAAAGCCGGGCAACTGATATGCAGGGAGGTCTGTTTGCATTGCCGAGCTATATTTGTCCCAAACGCTGACCGGATGGTTGATCCATCCCAGGGATAGCGCTCGCTCTCTCGCTGCCAGCACAATCGCCTGCTGTCGCTTAATGCGCCCGAAATCGCCTTCCGCGTCGAGCCGAAAGCGCGAGTAGGCCAGGGCGAGCTCGCCGTTTAAATGCTCTCTTCCCTCGAAGAATGCATATTCATAGGCGCCGTCGTTGGCCTTCGGCAGCACTGTTGCCGTCAGGGCGTGGGGAACTTCGATATCGATTCCGCCGAGCGCATCTACGAGCTGAGTGAAGCCTGCGAAGTCCAAAGCGACATAGTGATCGATCGGGATGCCGAAGTTGTGCGTTACCGCAGCAGCGGCAGCAGCCGGTCCCCCGCCGGGGAGCCTGTCCACCTCGCCGGTGCGATAGGCCTCGTTGACCCGATCGGATGTCCAGCCTCCATGCCCATCTGGAACCTCGATCCAGAGATCGCGCGGAATGCTCAGGATGGCAGCAGTCTTCGTTGCTGGGTCAATCGTCACCACCGCGATGGTGTCGCTGCGGCCCGGATCTTCTGGTGCGCTGGCTGAATGAGGTCCGTACTCGTTTGGCTTGCCCGGACGATGGTCCACACCCAGGACGAGAATATTGATTCGCTTCGTTAGTCCGTCCGTGGGCGCCGGCAAGCCCGGCAGGCCTGAGAGCGCGCTGGGAGCGTGCATGCCGTTGCCCGGAAGCAAGGTCCCGCTCACGCGGACTATCAGGATGAACGCGCCGTAACCGATCGTGAGCAGCAAGACCGCGGCGAGGACGAGGTGCCGTCGCCTGGGCTTATGAGACATAAGCTCAGCCTATGCGCCGCTCATGGATCGGTCAAGTTCAGCGGTGGCTCCCAGCCACGGTTGCTGAGAGAGCGCATGGTTTCCGTTTCGTCGGCGCGCCGGTAATCGTCCTCCAGTCGCACCGTGATACCTGTTTCCGGTGTGGAGACCTCGATGATCTCTGTATCGTGCAATGCTATGAGTCGGTGGACCTGTAAAGGGCAGATCGTGTAGCCTTTGCCGGGCTCCATTGGAATCTCGCGGAGCGAGCCATCCGCCGTCTGCAACACCAAGATGGCCCGTCCAGAGAGCAGATACTGGGTTTCTAGCTTCTCATCGTGGTATTGAAGGCTGAGGCGCCTTCCGGCCCGGATATGCAGCAACTTCCCCGTGTAGGGCCCGCCCTCTGCCCAGACGATCTCCCAGCCCCACGGTTTTTCGATGCGGCGCTGCTTAGGGTCGCTGTCGGTATGTTGCGGCGGTTGCACTTCACTGCCTCTGATCGGACGATAGCAGTAACTCTCGGTTCACGCCAGACAACAGGACCGGATTGAAGGGACTGATATCGCTCATGTCAGACACAGACGTAGACACAGCCGCCTACCGACTTCCCCTTACGGCGACGCCGGAACGCTACGAGCTTCGACTCTCACCCAATCTGAAGAAGTTCACCTTTGACGGCGAGGAGACCGTCACGGTGGAGATTCACGAGCCGGTGGATATGGTCGTGCTCAACGCGCTCGATTTGGAGATCGAGACGGTCACGATTGCGCGAGATGGACACGAGCAGATCGCGGGAACGGTCACGCTCGACGCCGAGAGGGAACAGGCATCGCTGCGCTTTCCCCAGGTGCTGGCCCCAGGGAGCTGGCGGCTGAGAGTCGCTTTTCGCGGCTCCCTCAATGACAAGCTGGCCGGGTTCTACCGGAGCAGCTACCAGGACGAATCGGGCCAGGACCATGTGCTTGCGTCCACCCAATTCGAGTCGACCGACGCCCGCCGGGCTTTTCCCTGCTGGGATGAGCCCGCGTTCAAGGCGGTTTTTGCAGTTACGCTGACCGTGGACGAGGGCCTCACAGCGATTTCGAACGGTTCGGTGCTTCGTGAGACGGCATCCGGCGAAGCCGGAAAGAAGGATGTCATGTTTGCCGACACGATCAAGATGTCGACGTACCTTGTGGCATTCGTGGTTGGCGAGTTTGAGGCGGGGGAGGCTGTCACTGCCGCCG
>JBBRGK010000580.1:0-2536 GCA_038240805.1 Dehalococcoidia bacterium
TATCACCAATCCGGTACATTCTTGAGAATGCCCACAGTCAGGCATCCAGGCGGGAGCAGGAGCAGCGAATGGTAGAGCGACGGCAACTATTTAACGGCACCAACCTGGACGGCTGGCAGCAGGCCGGTCCCGGCAGTTTCACGGTCGAGGACGGCTGCCTGGTGACGCACGGCGGCATGGGGCTGCTCTGGTATACACCGGAGCCGTTCGGCAACGTTAGGCTCGGTGCGGTCTACCGCCTCTCACGGCGCGAGGACAACTCGGGCGTCTTCATCCGCATCGCCGATCGGCCACCCGACCCCTGGTTCGCCGTCCATCACGGCTATGAGGTTCAGATCCTCGACTCGGCCGCCGACCAGTATCACGTCACCGCCTGTATCTATTCGCTTGCCCCTGCCACGGTCACGCCGATGCCGTTCCGCGAGATCGGCGAGTGGAACGAGCTGCTGATCACGATGCGCGGCCCGCTGGTGACGATCTCGTTGAACGGCGTGGAGACAACGCGCTTCGACCCGTCACAGCCGATGCCGGCCCGGCTCAAAGACTACGAGCCCGAGCGCGGCCCCCGGCCGGAGAAGGGCTACATCGGCCTGCAGAACCACGACGAAGCCACCCACGTCGCCTTCCGCGAGGTGTGGGTCGAGGACCTGTAGCGCAACGACCAGAAGGTTGTGACCACGGCCATATCCCGCTCCCTGATGTAGCGTCGCTGTGCCCGTCAACTGAAAGGACAGAAAAGCGCTGGGGGTTGGGGGCGCCGTGACTATCTCGGTCCGACTATCCACCATGACGACCGAGCCACATTACCAGCAAGCTTGTTCACCTGTGACCTGGTAAATGGCTCACGCTGAAATAGTACGACGTGGCCCGGATTGTCGCCTTCCGGATCCCAGCGCATAACGGCTCGGCCACTTTCGCGCGCTATTCTCGCCCGGAAGGCGGCCAGCAAAAACTGAGCATGCTTCTCATCCAGGAGGATCTCCACGCTCGGGACTTCGTCTGCTATATAGGCCAATACTGAATCGTCATTAGGCCGGTCCCGAAAGCCCTGGCTCGATGGGCGAGCGATACCGCTCTCACCGCGCACCACTTGTTCAGGTCTTATCCGCCTCCAAAGCACCGTTTCATCAAGGATGGTTGGATCGTCAAGATATTGTGGCGGGCTTCCTTGTGTCCTGGAGTGGTTGGGCCGCAGCTGTGAGTTATGCGCGTCATCTTGCATCCAGACTCGTTCCTAACGCGGATGCGTAGCGCTATGTGCGACGCACGAGGCGGTGGAGTGCTTGTTTGATCTTCGACGCTGATGGAGGGTAGGCGCCATCAAAGGAGGCGCCTGTCTCTCTGTCATCGAATACGACAATGAACTCGTCGGGGGAGGCAGCCTCTATTTCGAGCTCAAGCCCATCGAAGTGCCACTCGACTTGAAGCCCACCATGTACGGTTGGGACGATACCTGGAACCGGTATATCCCTCGTCGGACTCTCATTGGCTGCGTTTACGAGCAAGGTCATGAGAGGGCTAACAACTCTGGGGTTGACGGGCTCGGCGCCTTCTCCATCCCAATTATCAGGCAACTTAAGAAGAGCGTTGAGGCGTGCGACAGACGGTTCAACCCAGGTCGGCACGGGAGCAGGCGTGGTCAACCATCCCACGGAATCAATCTGAAACCGCGCGGGAGGTACTGCCATCGCTCTATCAATCGTTGTGGCGAACTGAAGCAGCGGGACTGGCGTCCTGGTCATATGCGGTTCATAGCCCCAAATCCACGATCGTCACTAGGTGCGATTCTACCGGTCCAGTCCATTCGGGTGGAAGCCAATCAATTCAATGCTACCGTGAATGGCAGAGAGAAAGGTAATACATCCCAACTGAAATAGTAGGAATGGCGATCACCGATGCAGACAAACCGTCCGGACGTGCGCAGTGGCTACGATATCTGGTCGGAGAGCTACGACGGCACACCGAACCCGGTGGTGGCGCTCGATGAACGCGTGACGCCTGCCGTCGTGCGGCCACGGGCGCAAGAGCGCATCCTCGACGCTGGCTGTGGCACCGGGCGCTATTTCGAGGCGCTGGGACAGAACGGCAGCAGCGTCGTCGGGCTCGATTTCTCTGCCGGAATGCTGCGCATTGCAAGGCGCAAGCAGCCGGAAGTTCCCCTGGTCATCGGTGACCTCAGCGGGACGTGGCCGTTCCGTGATGCCTGCTTCGACGCGATCCTCTGCGCACTTGTTGGCGAGCACCTCACCGACCTCGGCGCCACCTGCGCTGAAATGCGCCGCGTGTTGCGCCCGGGTGGCCGGGTAGTATTTTCCGCCTATCACCCCGCCATGGCCGCTGCCGGCAAAGAGGCGAATTTTCTCAAGAACGGGATCGAGTACCGGCTCGGCGCCGTTCGCCACACAGAGGCAGATTACAGGGCCGCTTTCAGACAGGCTGGCTTTGCGAGCATCAGCGGCAGGGAGTATCGCGGTGATGCTGCGCTCGCTGCTGCGGTTCCGGACGCGGAGCGGTACGCAGGTTTCCCCGTTCTGCT
>JBBRGK010000581.1:0-2526 GCA_038240805.1 Dehalococcoidia bacterium
GGGTGCTAATTCCCACGTTGACGGCAAGGCAGCGCCGGCGGTATCGTCCGAACTGCGAGACCATAGGCAGCCGACGTGCGGTATCTGATAAGAGGCGCCACAGGGCGCAGTGAGGTGAACAGGCATGGCCGGTCGATTACAGGGGAAGGTCGCTATCATCACCGGTGCAAGCCGTGGCCTCGGCCAGTATTGCGCCGTCGGCTATGGCCGCGAAGGCGCTAAGGTTGTGGTCGCGGCGCGGACCGAGACGGAGACAGACCCGCGGCTGCCGGGCACGATCTACCACACCGCGAAGCTGATTGAGGACGCCGGCGGCGAAGCGTTTCCCGTCGTCTGCAACGTCGGCAGCTACGAGTCTGTGGAGGCGATGGTCAGGCAGGTGCTGGCACGGTACGGCAGGGTAGACATCATGATGAACAATGCCGCCGTGCAACCGCCGGGCTTCATCTCTGATATCCAGATCCGGCACTGGGAGCTGGAGTTCAAGATCAACGTCCACGGCGTCTTCTACGGCTGCCGCGCGGTGCTGCCCGCCATGATCGAGCAAAAGAGCGGCAACATCATCAACATCTCCTCGATCGGCGCGCAGGGCGGCTCGCACTACGGCGCAACGAAGCGTGCGGTCGAGGCGATGAGCATTGGGCTTGCCAACGAGCAGCGCGGCAACGGCATCGCCGTGAACGCATTCAAGCCGGTACGCGGCGTCGAGACGCCAGGGCTGCTCTTCGGCCGCGCTCCGGGCCAGGTCGGTGGTCCGCGCCGGCAGGGTGAAGAGACGCCGCCGCCGGATAGCTACGTCGAGGCCGCGATCCTGATCGCGCTGCAAACGCCCGAGACCTTCACCGGCCAGGTAGTCAACGACGCGGAGGTAATCGCGCGTCTGGCCGATGAGGCCACCCGGCAGCACATGCGGGAGCTAAATCCCCCGGCCTGGGTGGCTGCTATGTCGTAGCAGTCGTGTCGAGCGCCCGCATTGCCGCTTCGATGCGGGCAAGTGTGCTTGCATCCAGCAGTTGCGACGCAAGCGGAAACACCAGTTGCTCCTCATTGATGAAGTGGACCGTCAGCTTCTGGATGAGCACCCGTACCGCAGTCGCGACCGGGTTCAGCCAGGTAGTCTGGCCAGCGTCTGTGCCGGCTGGCGGTCTACACAGCTGGCTCGCCATGCGGTCACGCGATCGTGAGCAGGATAGCGCTGTCTTCCAGTGCCTCCACATCGTGCGCGACATCGCGCTCCAGCGCGAGCAAGCCAGCGGCTCCGAGTTCCAGCGCTCGCTCAGCCAACTGAACCCGCACCCGGCCGCGCACCACCTGAATCGATAGCCGGCCTGGTGCGGTGTGACGCTCGATCCGTGCGCCGGCATGGAGCGCGGCCAGCACGACGCGGAAGTCTGCCTCTTTGACGAGGGTCTTACTGATGCGATCGCTGTGCTGCCAGCCTCGTTCCTGGTGGAGTTGGTCCAGCTCGCCGGCGAGGTCGTAGACCAGTGCAGGGGCCGCTACCTGTTGTGCTGCGCGTTCGGGGCTGCCGGTCATAGTTCCCGGTTGCTGTGGATCGCGCTTCAGTGTCGTCATTTTCCTCTGCTTCTCGGGCTGCTCGTCTGCTCCGGGTGACAGCCCTGCGTCATGCGTGTCGTAATCTGATACCGGCTCATTTGACCGTCAGCGTGCCGGTCATCTCGGCGGGGTGCACATCGCACTGAAACTTGTAGGTGCCGGCCTTAGCCGGCGTGAAGGTCACGCTCGCCTGCTGGCCGCCGGGCATAAGCGCGGTCTGCACATCTTTGCCACCGGCACCTGCCAGCCCGAGAACGTGCAGGTTATGCAGCGCCGCGCCCTTGTTCGTCAGGCTGATAGTCGTTGCCTGCCCGGCCGTCGCCTGCAGCGTTTTCTGGCTGAAGGCGTTGTCGCTGGCAGCGAGAGCAACCGTCCCCCCGGTAGCGGCTGCCGCACTGCCGCTCTGCGCCGCAGCCGGCGCTGACGCCGTCACAGTTTGGACAGGCTCACCGACCTGCACCACCCCAATGGCGCCCTTCGAGGCGTCGGCGAAGGAGTGCGTGACGAAGGGGTATGCACCCGCTTCGTTGGCCGTGAACTCGAACATCGCGCCGCCACCGGGCGGGACGTTATAGGTTTGCACGTTGGTCAGCTTGTTGGCCAGGTTGCCGTCCGGGTAGACGCCGCTGAAGAGGGCGCCGATAACGTGGAAGGCGCTGGACTGCGAAGGACCGGCGTTGACCACGTAGAACCGCACGAGCTCGCCGGGGTTTGCGGTCAGGGGATGCTCACGGTACTGGTTGGCCATGCCGTTGAAGACGACGTAGTCCGGCGTATCAGCGAGCATCTTGCCCACGTCACCGACGTATACGTTGCCCTGCTGCTTGAGGTAGTACTCCGACTGCACCAGCACGTACTCGCGGGCAGGCGGCAGCGGCGTGGATGGGTCGACCACGATGGCGCCGTACATGCCGTCGGCGATGTGCTGAATCACCGGCGCTGAGCTGCAGTGGAACAAGAACATGCCGG
>JBBRGK010000582.1:0-2518 GCA_038240805.1 Dehalococcoidia bacterium
GTTGCGCGCCGTATCGCCGCGATCGGCCCGGGGCCTTCCCACAGCCTGATGCTCGCCGATGGGGGGGCAACGGCCTGGGTAAACCTCGCCGGCAGCAACGAGCTGGCAGTGCTCAATCTTGAGGCAGGCGAGGTAGTGGACAGGGTCGATACCGGTGAGTTTCCTTGAGACTTCCACTTTGCGCCGAACGGTCAGTTCGGCTTCACCCCTGAGCGCGACCAGGACACGGTCGCCAAGATCGACCTGCGCACGCATGCAGTCGTTCAGCGGATAGATTTCCCCGCCGGCAGCAAACCGTTCATGCTGCGCGTCTCGCCCGATGGCAGGTACGTCTGGGTCCAGACCAGCGCCACCGGCACGAACGTTGTGCTGGATGCCGGGTCCATGGAGGTCCTGAAGACAGTACCGGTGGGCACGGACCCCGAGCAGTCTGCTTTTCAGCCAAACGGTCCGTACGGTCTGATCGCCCATATTGAGAGCGATGACCTCGTCGTCCTGGAGAATCCGAGCGGCACTGTAGTTGGGGCCATACCGTTCGGCACCAGCCAGGGCAACATTAGTTTCGACCCCGACGGCACCACTGCATATGTGAGCAGCCCAGGATCAGGCGAGGTGTTCGTCATCGACATGGCGAAGCTCTCGATCACCGCGCGAATCCCCGCTGGACCCGGCGCCATGGGGCTGGTGCTACTCCGTCTCGCGCATTAAGCCGGCTCGTTAGTCTCCGGCTCCCTCCGGGCACCCACAGACTGCTCCGAGTTTCTCACCCGCGGGTTGCACTCCAGTAGCTCCAGCCATCGAGGTCAGGAACGCTGGCGCCGATCGCACTCAGAATCGTGCAGATATGCGTGCGATGATCGTTACCGTGGTTGATTGCTTGCACAAACAGCAGATCTTCGCCATGGTCGATCGGCTGCCACGGACCGCGAGGGGGTAAGGTTACATCCAGAGCGGGTGCCGCATCGATCAGGGCTTGCCAGCGGGCCGATCCCAGCTCGAAGGCCGCCTTGAGCACGGCGAGCGGTGGCTCACTTCCCCCCTGATCGGCGCCATCTCAGGCTTACCGGTCATAAGCTCCAGGTATAGTTGGTCGCCAGAGACCAGGTGGACGAGCGTACCGAGGATCGTCCCGTACGTGCCGGGCACTGTTTGTTGGAGATCAGCGGCGGGCAAGGCTCGACAACGATCGAACAGGGTACGCGTGGCCCAGTCGTGGTGAAGAAACATCTCTCGCAACGGATTCATGACATCTCCATGCCGGCGTCCAGAACTTGCAAGCGGTGAGCTACAGTTGTGGTTGCGGCGGGTCCTCGTCTGTTCTGATCACATCCGTCGGTGTTGGTTGGGCCGGGGGAGAAGGCGTGACCACGATCGGGACAACGGTCGGAACGATGGCCGGGGTCACCGTTGGCAGCGGTGTGGGCGTTGCCGTGACAACCGGAGAGGCAGCAGGAGTTGCTGACGCTGTTGGCGTCGCGGTAGTGCCGGCGGCCAGGGAAGGTGTCAGGCTAGTGGCCATCGCGCTCACAGCGGGCGAAGCCGCCGCGGCGGGCGTGGGAGATAGTATCGAACCGGACATGGCGGCCTCGATCTTTTTTCGTTGAGTCATTGCTATTGCAATCGCCGAGTCGAGGATAGAGGTACCGGGTGGCGCCGTCGCCTTAACACCGAGCACGATATTGCCCTGCCGCGCAATGACGCGCCCCTCGAGTACCCCCGGTTGGCTTGTGATGATAACCATTGTCGGCGGGTCAGTGGCAGATCCAGGCGCCAGTGTTTGCAGGCCCCGTACGGTGCGCGCCAGATAATTGATGAATGCGGCCGCATCGCCGGCAGAGCCGAAGCCAACGAGCGTAATCTGAATTTCGTCGAGGCCGCCGGGCGGGGAATTGAGTAGCACAAAGAATGCATCTGCCTGTGTGACCCCGCTGTTTACCAGAGGCGTCAAATATTCACCTCCGAGACCAACCAGCGAGCTATCCGGACTTGTGGACTGCTGGCCGCGCACATACCGGCCGCTCAGGTCAGCCGGCGTCAGCAGCGCCGACGCCACCAGGCCCGGAGCCAGGAAGCCATCAGCTCCGACTGCGCCTGGAGTGCTGTGTGCGATGACTCCGAGCAAAAATACGCTGGCGATCGCAAGCACGATTCCCGCTCGACAACGCGCTACAGTCCGCGAACTTCGGATCGCCGACGCGCCGTTCGGGTTGTTTGGGCTCCTTGCGTACTTCACGTCCGTCCTGTTCCGATCCAGCGGCAGAAGTAATAGTGGGTGTTCGGCTCCAGCGTAACCTGAAGAATAATGTCTGGCACGCGCGGCCCGTCGGTCGTCAGGCGGATAAGGTACTCTCCTGGAGCAACATCGACGGAGCGCATCGATGCCGAGCTACGGCACGCCGCCGGCGGCGAGGTGTACTCGTCGCAGGCTGCGCAGGCCGCCAATGCACCGTAGGCGTAGTTGTTCGGCGTGGCGCGGGGAAAGGCGCCGGTATCGCCTACGGCACGGACCCCAGAGAAC
>JBBRGK010000583.1:0-2495 GCA_038240805.1 Dehalococcoidia bacterium
CGGGCTTGGGCGCCACATACCAAGCCACCAGACGCTCGCCATCGGAGGTCTGCAGCGCGACCTCCTGCGCCTCAGCAAAACCCGCGTCGGCAGCGGTCACGTGAGCCGCCAGCTTCGGAAATATCAATGTCCGCTGGGTTATGTACACTCCCGCGCACACAGCAGCGTAGACCAACAGCGCCGATATGCCGGTCCATTTTGTCAGCTTGCCAGAGATTTTCCAGACGGTGCTCATGATAACCCCCACTCCCTTCCGCACATAGGTGGCGGACAGAAGGCGAACAAGGTCATAGCGACGGGTTCCCGAAATAAAATTTCAATGCTTTCCGCCCCCCGCCGCACGATTCTTGATTTTGATCAAGACGGGAAGCCGGCTTTTGTCCACCAAATCAATCCTATACCAGCGGATCGCCGGCAAACGATCGGAAATCGGGTCCCACATGGCCAAGGCCAACCCAGTCGTAATACCTCGCGACCTTCGCCTCGATCTCTACCGGGGGGGCGCGCTTTGGTTGATCTTCCTGGCCCACATTCCTGGCACCATCATCAACCAGATCGCGCCATGGAAGTATGGCTTCAGCGACCCGGCCGAGATCTTCATCTTCGTTTCTGGCTACGCTAACGCCTACGTCTATGGGCGTGTAATGGGCCAGCGCGGCTTCCTGGTAGCCAGTGCACAGATCGAGCGGCGAGCTTTCGAGACCTACGTCGCCCAGATGTTTCTGTTCGTCATCTTGATCGGCGAGGTCGCATGGCTGTCGCACGGCTCGCACGCGTTCGATGACGCGATGAACATCCGCATTCTCCACGAACGGCCTGACGAAAGCATTCTTGCCCTGATGCAGCTGAAGTTCATGCCCGTCAACATGGATGTGTTGCCACTCTACATCGCGATGATGGCTGTCTCGCCAGCGATCCTGTGGCTGTTGTGGAAGGTGCCCGCTTTGGCACTGACGGGGGCCGTCGTCCTCTATGCGGGAGCTAACCTGCTGGGGCTCAACTTCCGCGCCTTCCCGCATGGACACTGGTATTTCAATCCGCTGGCTTGGCAGCTTTTATTCGTGCTCGGCGCGTGGTGCGGCTTCGGCGCGGCCACCTGGGTGTGGTCATTGGTGAGATCGCGGCTGGTACTGATCCTGGCGGCCGTCTATGGGCTGTCCGTCATCGCGGTTTTTATCGCGTTGAATCGGTTAAATCTCGAAGCCTTCGTTCCAGATTGGATCGCCCATGCGTTTGGCAAGACCAATCTCGGGGTGCTGCGCTTGGTACACTTCCTGGCGATCGCGATCGTCGCTGGCCGCCTGATTCCCCAGGACTGGCCGCCGCTGACCTCATGGGTCCTGCGCCCGCTCCTTCTTTGCGGACAGCATTCGCTGGAGGTCTTTTGCCTTGGGGTTACATTGGCCTTCGCGGCGGAAGTTGCTGTAATCGGAAGCTCGGACAGCACCATCATTCGCCTTCTGGTTGACGTCGCCGGCATCGCGATCATGGTGGGAGCCGGCGCGCTGATCAATTGGTACAACTCTACACGCGTCGCAATCCAAATTGTGTCGAACGGCGCTGACGAGGAGGCCAAGGTCACTGGGCATTCTGGAGGAGGACAAGTGATCCAGCATGCCGGCTCCGGCCCGACCTGAAACGAATCCGGAGGTGAGCCACGGGTGGGCGACTGGTCCACCGGTTTTCCAAAACAGGTACTCGTCGCTCCCGTAGCCCGGAATTAAGACTTTTGCCCCCGACGGAGGCGGCTCATGCGTCTCGCAGAAACCATCGATCGCCGCGCTTCCGATATATGCGGCTTGACTGCCGCCCATGCAACGCGGTGCGCGGTCCTCGCGCGCTCCGCAGGACCATATGTCGCGCACTCCGTCCACGCGTTGTTGAAGGCGCTGCGGTAGATATTCTGTGCATGCAGCGGCAAATGAGCCTGTATCGGCTGAGGAAGATCTTCGACTGACACGTAAGGCAAGCAATATCCCTCCGCGTTGCAAGGCAGGCGTGGCAATGAAAACAGCATAAACTACGCGCGCCCATACGAATTGATTCAGAGCAAATCACTATGAGTCGAAACTGCTAAAAAAATTGAGACCGTCGCCGACCTGTATCGATCATTTTGCAATTCGCGCTTGACCGGAGAATGAAATGGATTCGGATTCCTCGTCGCGCAAGCAGACTGTTGCCATCGGCTATTTCGTTGCTGCCGGCATTGCTATGCTGCTGCTGCAATGGGTTCTGGCGGCCTATAATACGATTGATACCATTCCATTTAGTGAATTCGAGCAGCTCGTCGCGCAGGGCGGCGTCACCGACGTCGCCGTCGGACAGGATACGATCCAGGGAAAATTAAAGGACAGGCTGCCGAGCGGCAAGTCGGCCTTTGTCACCGCGCGCGTCGATTCGGCCCTGGCCGAAAAACTGGAAGCCAAGGGCGTCGTGGTGACCGGCGTGCCCTCGGGTGGGCTGTTCCAGACCATCTTGTCATGGGTCGCGCCCGC
>JBBRGK010000584.1:0-2492 GCA_038240805.1 Dehalococcoidia bacterium
CAAAATTGTCATACGCGTCAAAGCTTGTACACGCAGGGGAAAGCAGCACAACGTCACCCGCTTGTGCGAGCTGCTGCGCCAGACTGACGGCTTCCGGTAGCGTGTCCACTCGACGGATGAAGGGTCCGCACATTCCGTGCGGATGGGCGGCTACACAGGCGCGGGCAAGCAATTCACCTGCTTCACCGAAGCAGACCACGGCACGGCAGCGCGTTACCGTCTCTGCCGCAAGCTCGTCAAGCGGAAGGTGCTTTTCGCGGCCGCCGAGCAAGAGCACGAGCGGCTCGTGGAAGGAGCGCATGCCCGCGAGTGTGCGCTCCGGCGCGGTGGCGATGCTGTCGTTGTAGTATGCGGCCCCTTGCAGCGTGGCGACGAGCTCCAGCCGGTGGGGAACAGCGCTGAACTCGCGGACGGCCGCGGCGATTACTGCCGGCTCGATATTGCAGGCCCCGGCTAGGGCGGAGGCGCAGACTACGTTTTCAACGTTATGACGGCCGCGCAGCGGGATTTCAGCCACGGACATCACGTCGTGCTCCTCACCCGCACGGCGCCAGATGATCCGGCCGTCACGCACCAGTGCGCCATCGCCCGGTATCTCGCCTTCAATACTGAAATAGAGGACCTCAGCTACCGCTTCGCGTGAGAAATCGCGGCTGACCGGGTTGTCGAAATTGAGGATAGCGGTGTCGACCGGCGACTGATAAGCGAGCAGCTTTCGCTTGAGCGCCACGTACTCGGCCCAACTGAAGCGGTCCAGGTGATTCGGGGTCACATTGGTGATGCAGGCTACATGTGGGCTGCGATCGGTGAGAACGAGCTGCGAGTGGCTGACCTCCAGAACTACCCAGGTGTTCGGGTCGATCTCGGGCAGCCGCGAGAGCAGAGGACCGCCGATATTGCCGCCTACCAACGATGGCCGGTCGCTACCGGCAACGATCGCCCCGACAAGGCTGGTCGTCGTCGTCTTGCCGCTGCTGCCGGTGATGCCGACCACCTTCCCCGGGCAAAGCTCGAGAAAGAGCTGGGTGCGTGACGTGATCGGGATGCCGCGCTCGCGAGCGCGAACAATAGGCGGCAGGTCAAGCGGAGCGCCCTGCGAGACGGCCACGAGATCGGCGCCCTCGACCGCACCGGCCCGGTTTCCTCCGAGCGAGAGCGCGACATCAATGTCAGCGATCGCGTCCAATTGCTGCCCCAGGCTTGAGGCGGACTTGGCGTCGCTAACCGTTACCTGGGCGCCCTGTGACGCGAAGAAGCGTGCCAGATCCTGTCCTTCGACGCCGAGGCCAACCACTGTTACCCGCTTGCCGGCATACATCCCGATCGTTCGGAGATTGGCTTCCATCTGCATCCGGCCTATCCTTTCAGCGCCGCGGCAATGCCAAGCATCGCGCCCGCCGCGCCGATCAGCCAGAAACGGGTGACGACCCGCGTCTCCGGCCAGCCGAGCAGTTCAAAGTGGTTATGGAGGGGAGCCATGCGGAAGAACCGCTTCCCGTGCGTCAGCTTGAAGTAACCGATCTGGATCACGTCCGACGCCGCATTTGCCACGAAGACCACGCCGACAATCGGGAGGACAACCCACTGTTCGGTCATCATTGCTACCACGGCCAGGGCTGCGCCGAGCGCCAACGCCCCTGTGTCGCCCATGAATACCCGCGCCGGATGGGCGTTGTACCAGAGGAACCCCATCACGGCGCCGACGACGGTGAAGCAGAATGCCGCCAGAAATGTCTGTTGCTGGTATGCGGCAATGATCCCGTAGGCTGCAAACGCCAGAGCGGCCGTGCTGCCAAGAAGACCGTCCAGACCATCCGTGATAGCAACGGCCGTCGTCGTGCCCAGGATTACGGGCAGCGCGAGCGGAATAATCCAGATACCGACCCAGACGCTGCCGAGCCATGGCACATGCACGTGCTCTATCCCCAGCCAACGGTAGAGCACCACGCCGGCCCCGATCGATAGCAGACTGAGAACTCCGACTTTGGCACGCCAGGTCACGCCGCTTTGCCGGTGTCCGTGGAGGCTGCCAAGATCGTCCATAAAGCCGATGATGCCGGCCACAGCGATGACTGTGAACGGCAATAAGATCGACAGGCCGTGGATCAGGTTGAACGCGAGCGTCACGATGAGCACGGTGCCGAAGATGAGAATCCCTCCCATGGTGGGCGTTCCCGCCTTTACGTTATGGGTGGCAGGACCATCCACGCTGATCGCCTTGCCGACCTTGCGAGCGCGGAGGAAATCGACTATCGGCGCGCCGGAGAGCGTAGCGAGCATGAAAGCCACGACTCCGACTACGAGTGCGTGAAACACAGACGAATTCCAACAAAAACGGGCATCGGTTTCCTCCAGACGTGGGCGGCCCCGATCTCAGTTGCCATTTCGGGATGCTCCTCTTACGGCCCTGTTGAGCCTGCCGGCTGATCTTGGGGTACGTGCAGGTAGGTGAGCGCGTCATGCATGAGCCGAGAATAGATCGGCGCGGTGAG
>JBBRGK010000585.1:0-2490 GCA_038240805.1 Dehalococcoidia bacterium
CTCGGACAGGTATGGAGAAAGCGGAGCAGGCGCTGGCCGCGTCCGGCCACGCGCCGATAGAGGTCATTTCGGCGCAGCGAGGGCTGGCGGCCGACCGAGAACAGATTGCCCTGCTGGAGCGGCTGGTCGGCCTGTATCAAAGCATTGGCAAGACCAGCGGTGAGACGCTGGCGCGGTTCGTCGAACGGTTGGAGCGTTTTGCCGCTGATGTTGGATTGCACCCGGCAACCGCCGCCGAAGTCGAGGCGTTCCTGAGTGTGCTCGGCCTTTGGAGCGGTCACGGCGGCCTGCCGATCGCGGCCGTTCACAACTGGGAATGGATGCCTGTCGCGCTCGACGGCGTCCGCAAACGAGGCGGAATGTTCAGCAAGCAAGAGCTTGTGGTCGAACAGCGCGACTACTGGCATCCATACCATTGCTTCCCCGTGCAATACTCGGTTGTCAAGGGCAGCGTGTTCAAAGGCGGTGTCGAGGAGAGTGGCTACATCCTCGTGAGCGCGATCGGTGAATCTGGGCCGGTGTTCGCGGGTGGCGGCTCGCCCCTGTTTACTGCGGTCGAAGGCGCTACCCCGGGTATGCCGAACGATGATCGTGGCCACCCTCTGCCTTTGCGCCCGCTTAGCGAGTCGGGGCATGACGCCGAGCAGCAGCTTCGCGCTATATCGAGCATGCGTAACCCGCGGCTGGGACTGGCACGCATCGTCCTGATGCCTGCCTGCATCGCTGAGTTAGAAAGCCAGGGGACGCGCCGGCAGGTGAACCTCACACTCTGCGGCGCTCGCAGCGGCGAAGCTGACCTCGTGATCGCAGCTTACGCGCGGCTGCGAAGCCGCACCTGAGCCAGGCTCATCGGGCGGAAAGCGGTACATGGAAACCTCGAGCGAATACGAGGGTATAGCGATGAGCAACGATCGACTCGCCGACATCGGCATTGTGATCCTGGACCGGGCGTTTGGCATCGGCGCGGGCATGGAGTCGTGGTATAAGCGGCTGGGCATGATGCCGATCCACTGGGACCACACCCGTAATCCCGGCCTGATCTGGCGCGGGAATGATCCATGGGGCTACGACCAGCGAGATGCGGCACGTCTGGCGCGTACGAACACGATCGGCGTGCAGGAATTCGAGCGTGCGATCGTGCTGCAGAACGGCGCCTTCATGGGGGTGATGGAGCCGGGCGTCTGGGAGATTAGCAAGAACCACCGGCTGCGCAGCGCCGTGCAGGTCACCTGGATCGATATGCGCCAGGTCGAACTGAAGTGGGGCGTGGGCCGGGTGATGAACGGCGAAGGGATCTCGCTCGGGGCGCATGGCATGCTGTACGTCCAGATCGTGGAGCCGCAGCCCTTCCTTGTGCAGGTGGTGGGCGGAACGCCAGTCTTCGACAAGGATACCCTTGAGGCCTGGCTGAAGCCCACGATCGCGGGCGCGATGCGTGCCGAGCTGGCGAGCTACAGCATCATGGGGCTGATGGGCGAACGTGACGCGTTTCAGGCGAGCGCCAGTCGCCGGCTCGGTGGCCTGCTCGAAGCGTGGGGGATGGCAATCCGCAATATCGAGGTTGAGGAGTTCAACCTGCCGGAGGAGTACCGTACCGCAGCCGCCGCAGCGACGATCACGACTCTCGAACGCAACGCGGCCGTGATCGCGGCACAGGCCGAGGCCGAGATCACCCGGATTACGGCGTCTGCCGCGGCCGACAGGCGGCTGCTGGAGGGGGCTGCCGATGCCCAATACTACGCGATGCTGCAGGCGCAGGGGATCGATCCGTTAAAGATCGAGTGGATTCGCGCCCTGAAAGAGTACGCAGATCATCCGGGTAGCGGCATGGGCGATCTGTACAAACCACAGCTCTTCATGCAGGCTGGTCAGATCCTGGCAGATCCGCAGATCCCCGCCACAGTGAAGCAGGACGTGCGACGGCTACTGCCTGGACCGCAGATGCCGGCGATGACCGATCCGGCGCAGCCGATGGTTCAGTATCCCGGGGTTCAGATAGAGGGCACGCCTCCGTCGGCAGGCGACGGAACGCCGGCGCCTGGTCCTGCCCAGCCGGCTGCTGGTCCCGCCGAACCGCCCACTGAGGCCGCACCGCTGACCCGTGAGCGCGTGCAGCAAATGCTCGACAATCTCGACCTGCAGCTCGCGGACGGCAAGATCAGCGAGGCTCGCTATGACCAGCTCTCCGCTCGCTGGGAGAACCGTCTGAAAGAATTCGGGTAGCCCTGGTGCAGCGGTTTCTCATCCGCTTCGGATAGACCCGCACTTACATAGTTTCGACCGCCCGGTTCGAGATTCATCCTGGCCACGACTGGACCTTCGTCACCATCGGTTTGATTCTCGCCGGGTAAGGGAAGACATGCCGGGCGCTACCGCTACTCCGATTGTCTGGTAGGCAGCCCTGGCCAGCTGCCGCGCAGGCGTTCCATCTCTCGCACGGCTTCTTCGCTGAGCACCGGTGGCGTGGCATTTCGCTGTGCGGCGAGCGCG
>JBBRGK010000586.1:0-2489 GCA_038240805.1 Dehalococcoidia bacterium
CGGCTCGAAGTATCGAACCTCGATGCACTCTTCGCCGCAGACCGGCTCTCCGTCAGCTGCGGTGGCTGCGTAGGCGAGGAAGATCACTCTGCTGCCGCGCTCCTGGAACACCCCGAGCAGCGGCCCGACCCGCACTCTGACGCCGGTCTCTTCCCATGCCTCACGCATCGCTGCTTCGACCACGTCTTCGCCTGCATCGACGAACCCTGCTGGAAAGCTCCATTCGCCAATCTTCGGCTCGTGGTTTCGCCGCGTCAGCAGGATGCGGCCAGCGCTGACAGCGACCACACCAACAGCAACCTTAGGATCTTCGAAGTGGACGTGCCCGCAGCTCGGGCAGACATACCGCTGCCTGCCGAACGCCTCGCGCTGCTCCATGCGAGCGCCGCACTCGATGCAAAACGCGGCCGGCCTTACCGTCACCGTGACATTACCCTCGCATCTGCACGCGCTGGAACGACTCGACGTAGCGGCCCTCTTCGTTCTTCCAGCGCTCCTTCACGCTCTCACGGAAGCCTTCGCGGGTACCGAACTGGGTCATGTGGTGCGTCAGTGCCTCGACTTTTACTTCCACGACCTCGGTGAAATCGACCGTAAAGTTGGGCTGGTTTGAGCCCCAGATGTAGATATCCAGCACTTTGTGCGGTTCCATCCCCTCTGCTATCTGTTCGGGGAAGTTCAGGATGTCGCGGGCGGCGGGGTAGATCGCATCCAGCGTCAGCTGTCCGGTGCAGCGGTGGTCGGTGTGATTGATGAAGCTGTTGCGGATTACTGTCTCTGTGCTGTGGGTAAAAACGGCGTCCGGCTTCAACTTACGGATGTGCCAGACGATTTTCCCGAGCAAATCGCGCGTGGGCTGCAACTCGCCATCCACACCGTCAAGGAAGAAGCAGTCGAGAACGCCGAGTTCGCGGGCGGCAGCGCGTTGCTCGTCCTGCCGATGCTGGATCAGTCTGACCGGGTCCATCGTCGGATCGGCAGAGCCCTTGCTGCCGTTGGTGCAGACCAGGTAATAGAAGTCCCAATCGTCGCGCGACCAGAGCGCGGCGGTGCCGCCCGCGCCGAAATCCGGGTCGTCGGGGTGGGCACCTATAACCAGAGCCAGTTTGCGTTGCGCAGGTGCAGTCATGCGGTTCCTCCCGTTATCTACCTCGATTGTACGGAGCGGGCTCTGCGGGCACCAACTCCTTAAAAGTCAAGAGCTGCAAGGAACAAACAAAGCATGCCCGGGCCAGGCTCGGTGCTATTCTGAACGCGGAGGAATGTCTCATGGCGCGGAAACGCCCGGGTATGGGGGAGCTGGAAGAGCAGATCCTGGCCGTGATCGACGCCGGCGCAGGAGCACCGCTGTCCGACGACGAATTCAACCGGCTGGCGCTTGATCTCTTTTCGTTTCAGTTCTTTGCCAACCAGCCCTACCGCTCGTTCTGCAATCTGCGTGGCCGCACCCCGGAAAACACCACCGAATGGCAACAGATCCCGGCTGTACCGGCTGCAGCGTTCAAAGAACTGCCGTTGACCAGCTTCCCGTCCGACCAGGCCGCCGTGTACTTCACAACCAGCGGCACGACGCAGGGCGAGCGACAGGGCACACACTACCTGCTCACACCGAAGCTCTACAACGCCTCGCTGCTATCGCACTTCGAGGCGGCGCTGCTGCCGGACGGGTTGCGTCCGCCGCTGTACGTGCTGGCACAATCGCCGGCAGAGCTACCGCACTCATCGCTTTCGCACATGTTTGGCGAAGTGGAGCGACGGTTCGGCAACGGCTGCGCCTACTACGTGGATGAACGCGGTCTCGACTGCCAGGCGCTCGACCGCGACCTGGCATTGGCTGAAGTGGAAGGAATGCCCGTGACGCTGATGGGCACAGCCTTCGCCTTCGTCCATTTCCTTGACTACTGCCAGGAGCACAACCGCAGTTATGCATTGCCAAAACGGAGCCGGCTGATGGACACCGGCGGCTTCAAAGGCCGATCGCGCGAAGTCCCCCGCGATGAGCTGTACGCCCTCTACCGCGAACGGCTGGGCATCACCGCGCAGTACATGGTTAACGAGTACGGGATGACCGAGATCGGCTCCCAGTTCTACGACGCCACCCTGATCGACCATCATCTCCGACGCCGGCGCCCGTTGCGTAAGCTCGCCCCGTCGTGGTGCCGCGTGGCATTCTCTGACCCTGAGACGCTCGAACCGGCCGTGCCGGGCGAGGCCGGCATCATCCGCTTCTTCGACCTGAGCAATCTATACTCCGTGGCGGCTATCCAGTCCGAAGACCTCGGTCGCGCCGTGGATGAGGGCTTCGAGGTACTCGGACGAGCGCAGGGCGCCGAGGCCCGTGGCTGCTCGCTCGCTCTCGATGACCTGTTGGCGGCGCAGAAACCGTGATCGTGGCACCCGCTGCCGGTCAGTCCTGGTATCTGCCGCCTTCGGTCGCCGCGCGGGCAATAGCGTCTCAGGAGAGCGATGGACGGCTTCTTGCCACGCCT
>JBBRGK010000587.1:0-2479 GCA_038240805.1 Dehalococcoidia bacterium
TGATTGTCGTGGATGACTCGATCGTGCGCGGCACAACCACGCCGCGCGTGGTGCAGCTCATCCGTGATGCCGGCGCCAAAGAGGTGCACCTGCGCATCTGCGCCCCGCCGATCCGTCATCCCTGCCATTTCGGCGTGGATATGGCGACCCGCGAAGAGCTGCTGGCCGCGCGCGTTTCGGTTGAGGCGATCGAGCACCTCACCGGCGCCGACAGCCTCGGCTATCTCAGTTTGGACGGCCTGCTTCGAGCGGTGAAGATGCCGAAGCACAGCTTCTGCCTCGCCTGCTTCACCGGCAACTACCCCGTGCCCGTCCAGCTTGAGTTCGACAAGTTCTCGCTCGAAATGTCGCAGCACCGCGAGCCGCTGATGGTGGCCGCAGGCGACGCCGATCATCCCCACGACGGGGTACGGTGAACAATACATCCGACACGTACGCCGCTGCCGGGGTTGATATCGACTCGACGAATCGCGCTGTCGAGCGCATGAAGGCGCTGGCTGCGGGCACCTCTCGCCCTGAAGTGCTGGCCGGCATCGGCCCGTTCGCAGCGATGTTCCGACTGGGCAGCTACCGCGAGCCGGTGCTCGTCTCCAGCACCGACGGCGTCGGCACCAAAGTCAAGCTGGCGCGTACGATGGGCCGCTACGACACGGTCGGGCGTGACCTCGTCAATCACTGCATCAACGACATCCTGACCGCCGGCGCCGAGCCGCTGTTTTTTCTCGACTACCTGGCCAGCAACGGCCTCAGTGAGGACCAGAAAGTCGCCCTGGTTGAAGGTATGGCCACCGCCTGCCGCGAGCACAACTGCTCCCTGATCGGCGGCGAGACGGCGGATATGCCCGATGTCTACGAAGCTGGCGATTTCGATATCGCGGGCTTCATCGTCGGCATCGCGGAACAGGGCGCGCTCATGGACGGCAGCCGCATCGTCCCCGGCGACGTGCTGCTGGCGCTCCCTTCCAACGGCCTGCACACGAACGGCTACTCGCTGGTGCGCCGCGTCTTCGATGTGGCTCGCGGCGGCGCCGAGCGCGAACGGGCCGACCGTGAGACGCTGGCGCAGATCGTGCCGGACACGAACGTCAGCCTGGGCGAGGCGCTGCTGGTGCCGCATCGGTGCTATCTCGACGAGCTGAAGCAGCTGCTACCCCGCCTCAAGGCGATGGCTCACATCACCGGGGGCGGCCTGCTGGAGAACGTGCCGCGCATACTGCCCGAAGGCGTGGCCGCCGAGTTCGACCGCAGCACATGGCAGGTGCCGCCGTTGTTCGAGTTCATCCAACGCAGGGGCAACCTGCCAGAGTCAGAGATGTATCGCACCTTCAACATGGGGGTGGGCATGGTCCTCGCCGTGTCGCCCGCCGAGCGCGACGCGCTGCTTGGCAGCGACGGCGCCCCCGCGCTGCTGCCTGAGGCATGGGAGATCGGCTGCGTGATCGCCAACAACGCGGATGGCCCGCGCGTGCTGCTGCGCTGAAGCACCGGCAGGAGCGCCCGCGTAACACCGCGGCGTCCTCCGGGGCGCCGTTTTTTGTTGCCCGGAACATAAGCAACGCGGACTTCGCCGGTCCCGCTCACGATAATCGAGCGGCGGGTCTGCGGCCATGGACATGGGAAAAGGGAGACCACAGCCATGCGTGCCATCCTCAGCGTATTTGATAAGAACGGCATCGCCGCTTTCGCCGCCGGCTTACACGAGCTTGACGTGGAGATGTTCAGCACCGGCAATACCAAAACCGCCATCGCCGCAGCGGGCGTGCCCGTTCACGGCATCTCCGACCTGACCGGCTTTCCCGAGATCCTCGATGGCCGTGTCAAGACGCTGCACCCTGCAGTCCACGGTGGCCTGCTTGCCCGGCGCGACCTGCCCGCGCACATGCGTGAGCTCGAGGCAAATGGCCTCGGCACGATCGACCTGATCGCTGGCAACCTGTATCCGTTTGTCAGCACGGTCGCCGGCGGCGCCGACCTGACCACGGCGCTGGAAAATATCGACATCGGCGGCCCGACGATGATCCGCGCCGCAGCCAAGAACTTCCCCGGTGTGATCGTGATCGTCGATCCTGCCGACTACACCCTCGTGCTCGACGCGTTGCGCGGCGGCGGCGTGCCGCTCGAACAGCGCCGCCGGCTGGCGCAGAAAGCGTTTCAGCACGTGGCGATGTATGACACGGCGATCGCCGAGTACCTGCGCGATCCGGTCGATATATTTCCCGATCACTTGACGCTCGCATATCACAAACGTTACAACCTCAGGTACGGAGAGAATCCGCACCAGCAGGCTGCCTTCTACGCGGAGCAGTCGGTTGCCCGCCCCGAACCTGGTGGGATCGCCGGCGCCCGACAGCTACACGGCAAGGAGCTTTCCTTTAATAACATCCTTGATGCCGATGCCGCCTGGGCTACGGTGAAGACCTTTCCGAACCAGACCGTGGCGATCGTCAAGCACACCAACCCCTGCGGACTGGCAGAGCAC
>JBBRGK010000588.1:0-2473 GCA_038240805.1 Dehalococcoidia bacterium
GGCCGGCGATAGCAGCAGCAGGCGGTCGGCGGCCGCAGCGCGTTCGGCGAGCAGAAGCAGGCTCTTCAGAAGCGGAATCGCCTCATCTGCCGCTATGTCGTGCCGATCGAGCGCGGAGCTCCATTCGCCCTGCGGTGTACCTGACACAAGATAGGCGCCCCGTGCCGGATCGGTGCCTTCAGCCAGGACTGCTGGAACCAGCGAGCCTGGGCTTCCATCGAGCGACGAGCTCGTACCAAGTGCCTTCAGGACCGCGGAGGTGTCAGCGAGTTGCTCCGGAGCGGCGAAAATAAGCAGCCCGGTGATCCCGCCCTCACCGTCCTGTCCGCGCACGGTGAAGGTTTGCGCCGCTGTGCGGGCAACGATTTCAAAGCCCGCGAAGCGATCACCGGGCTCAAGGGGGGCGAGGGCCGTATGCCGGAGTTCTCCACAGCCTTCGCAGTACGTCTCAGCCGCCGGATTGACCTGCCCGCAGGAACAGCTCCATCCGGCCTCCGCCACGGGGAGTGAGAGCGGTATGGTGGCGGCATCTTCGGTGTTGACTGAGAGCCGAGCCGTGGGCGATGCGGCGCCCTCCGCAGGCGGATTCCCGAGAGCAGCATCCGCCGGGGAGCCTTGCGTCAGTAGTATCGTCCTCGTGTCCGAGGACGCCCTGAGTGGCGCCTGTGCCGCATCCGATGGCGCACCAGGCGGTACGGTCGGCATGTCCGCACGAGTCAGCAGCGGCACAGTCGGCGGAACTTCGGCTGCGGAAGTCGGGTGCACCAACGGCGCATCAGCTACGTTGACGGCGAGTAAGGGAGTGGCGGCGGGTCCACTGCCGGCACCCGACGCAGCAGGGAGCGGAGCGCCACAGTTCTCGCAGAAGTTCGCACCTGCCGGGTTTTCGCGGTAGTCACAGGCGGGACAGACCATCCAGTCCTCCGGCGCCTGATCGTCGAACGCCGCGCTGCCCGCGAAGGGGTAGCTGTCAGTGTAACACGCCCCGGCCGACGGTCGGGGTACAATAGCGCCGGCCGCAACAACCCGCCGGAGATACGAAATGCAGGCGCCAAAAGAGCTTGAGGAGCAGTTGTTGCCGTTCTGCCGCGCGATGACCGGTGACCCCGGCGTCACGGTCTCGAACGTCGAAGTGTTGCCCGGGCACGCCGGTTTTTCCTACGGCTTCACGGTTGCACACAAGAGCGAAAGCAAGTCGCAGAGCGATTCGTTTGTGCTGCGGTTGCCTCCACCGGGCGTCAAGCTCGAAGGGACCGCCGACGTGCTGCGACAGGTTCGCGTGCTCGGAGCGCTGCAAGGCAGCCCCGTGCCCGTTGTGCCCGTGCGGTGGTCTGGAGACGATCCTCGCTGGTTCGGCCGCCCGTATTTTGTCGTCCCGATGCTCGATGGAGACACTCTGCGCATGGCGCCCGGCGAATGGGGCGCGAACCTTGACGCCGCTACACTGCGTAAGATGGCCACCCAGGCGGTTACCGCGCTGGCGGCACTCCACCAGCTCGACTGGGAGCAGACCGTCCCGGAGTGGGGTCCGCCGCTCGAGCCCGAGGCGGACATCGTCCGTTGGGACCGCTTCTGGGAGCGGGCCGCAGACCCGGATCACGTCAGGCTGGGGCCCGAGCTGCGAAAACGGCTGTTGTCCCGGCTGCCCGAGAGGCCGAAAGCCGGCGTCGTTCACGGCGACTTCCAGTGGACCAACCTCTTCTACAGCGACGAGCGGCTGCTTGCAGTGATTGACTGGGAGCTTGTCGGCGTCGGCCCGGTGCTAAACGACCTGGGCTGGTTAATGGTGTTCAGCGACCGCGATAGCTGGGCACATGAGAGCCGGTCTGAAGCTGCGATACCGTCTCCAGCCGAACTCGGAGCCATGTATGCAGACGCATCAGCGGGCGATCCGGGTGACGTCGCCTGGTATCGTGCTTTGGCCGGCTACAAATTCGCCATCATCGGCGGCTTCAACCTGATGCTTCACCGCAGAGGCAAGCGAGACGACCCCCACTGGGAAGAGCTTGCGCCGTCGATTCCACGCCTCCTTGAGCGGGCGCTGGAGGTCCTTGATGGCGCCTGACTCGCGTGCACCCTGCGATAGCACCCGGACTCCGGCTTCCATCTGCGCCGTTTTCTTCGATTTCGACGGGACATTGTGCACATTTGAGACCACGGGCACGGCCGCGCGTCTCACCGCGCACTGGCTGGCAGAGCGCGCCGGCCTCGAGGCCGAGCACGGCGATCGGCTGTTCGACTGCATCCGCGGCGCCACGGGTCGTGCGTTCCATCGGTACGCGGGCCGGCCGTTTTATCTCTATCGAGACCTTTTTGCGGAGGCGTATCGAGAGGGTCTGCAGCAAGCCGCCATCCCGGCGACGGATGCCGACATTGTCGGTGCGTTACGGGAGTTTGAACGGCTGGCGGCCGCGAGCTATTCCCTCCGCGAGGGAACGATCTCCACGCTCATCGCGCTGAGACGGCGTGGGCT
>JBBRGK010000589.1:0-2466 GCA_038240805.1 Dehalococcoidia bacterium
TCAGCACTGTCGATGGCGCGATTGCGCTGGGGCGCAACGGCAAGCCCAGTCACTTCGCCGAGGCGCTGGCGCTGGCCCTGCAGCGCGGCGCGGACGAATCGGTCGATCTCAACGGCAGCATCGTCTGGCCGGTGACGCCGATCACGATCAAGACGGCGATCGATCTGTATTACAAGAAGAACAAGCTGGGCGACGTTAAAGTCGGAGGCGTCATCGGCGCACCCGTGATCCGCTATCTCGCCGATCCGCCCGACGTCGACATCTCCGTCCAGATCAACCCCGGCAGCCTCGGCACCCAGTGCGGCATCGACCTGTTTGACGAGACCGGGGCCGTCACGCAGTCCTGTGCGCCGACCGCCAAGCCGCAATTTGAAGCGACGGTGAAGGCCGGCATCTACTGGGTGCAGCTCGACTCCGCGCTGCTGAAATCGACGCCGTACAAGTCGAGCCTGAAGTATCTGACGCAGAAGGTACCCTGGCCCTGGACTCACAATCTGGTCCAGCGTCTGAAGTAGCCGGTCTGATGACCTCGCCCGACAGGGCGCACTCCGATAGAGCACCGCCATGACAGATCCGATGACAGGTCCATTGGCTTCCCTGACCGTCAAACTGGATACGCCGTCCAATCAGCGATGGAGTGGCGCACTGCCTGTCGAGGTTCGGGACAGTTCGAAGCTGGTCCTCGCCGCGCGCGGGACCAGCGACGGCAAGCTTGAACTCCCGGCCGGCCGCTATTTTGTCACGGCCGTTCTGCCCAACGGCCAGCAGGCCTCGGTCGATGACGTCGTCGTGCTGGGGCCGGGCGACGACAAGCAGGTGCATTTGTCGCTCACCGATCTCGATTTTCCCGCCACGCTGCAATCGACCACGACAGTGGGCGACTGGATCAAGGGATTGTCGCCAACGCTGACGAGCTATGTCACCGGCCATACGGCCGTGATCCTGCGCGGCAACTGGCTGTTGGCCAAGATCAACCCCGCTAACGCTGCGCCGCCGACACGCGAGACGACGGCCCGGACATGTATCGAGGTCAAGTCCACGGAGCGGGACACCTGGCTCGAAATCGCCGACCGCAAACATTGCTGCCATCTCGCCGTCCCGGTCGATCAGGAACGCGCGACGACGGTGGAGTGGGAACTGGATTCGGACAGCGGCAAGCTCACGCTGAAGTTCGACTTCAACGACGGCGAGGTGAATTCGTTTTTCGACTTCATCAAGAACGACCAGACGCTGGAGGCGCGATCCGTCAGCCGCTCGATCATCGCGCAGTCCGAACAGTTCTTGATGGAGAAGAAGCGCTCGCCGCTGCGCGCGATTCTCGGCGCCTATGTGCTGCTTCGCGCCAACGAACTCGACGGCATGGACATGTGGACCGGCAGTCTCCTCAGTGCCTGCGACTGGCTTCCGGATGCGCTGGCCGTGAGGATCGAATATCTCGCGCGCAACGGCCGGCATGTCGATGCGTTCCGGCTGCTGCTCGATGCTCCGCGCTGGGGTACGCCGTGGTTCCGGTCCGGGCTCGGTTATCTCGAAAAGCGCGCCAAGATTTACGCCAGCGTCGCCGGCAAGTCTCAGGAACTGTCCGCCAGCGACGACGAGCTCAAGCGCATACAGCAAATCGCCAAGGTCCTGAGCGAACTGGTGACGATCCTCGACATGACGCAATCGACGACCGTACTCCGCGGCATGGACTCGATGACCTGACGCGCGGGATTCGAATGCGCGCCGCTCGGCGGCTGAAAATTGGCCCGTTCATCTCTGTGATTCATCTCACATAACCCTTGGCCGGCCTGGCGTATTTTTCCGCTCGACCTCAAGGGGAGATACTCACATGCGTAAACTCATTCTGATTGCAGGATTCGTTCTGGCTTCCGCCACAGCCCAGGCCGGCGAGCGCAGCCTGTCACTGGCCGGAAGCGATGCGCTGGCCGCCCCGGCTGCGGCGCCCGCGAAGGTCGCCGACACTCCGAAAACCGCAGAAGCGCCGCAGGCGGTCGACGCGCCGAAGACCGATGCCCCGAAATATATCGAGCGGCCGGCAGCGGTCGAACCCAAGCCGGAGCCTCAAAAGGTCGAGGCTGCCAAGCCCGCGACGTCCAAGGTCGAACAGACCAGCGTCGAACCCGAGAAACCCGCCACCCGCAAGACCGCGTCGCGGAGCGAAAAGCCCCGCCGCACGCGCTACTGGACCGAATCGCGCATCATCGGCGAACTGCATCGCCACGGGATCTACTGGTAAATAGCATCCACTGGTCATTCGCCAATGCAAAACGCGCCCCCGGAGTTCAATCCGGGGGCGCGTTTTTGTTTGGTGATACGCGCGTGCCTACTGCGAAACCGTCTGTACGACGCTGCTGATCGGACGGCTGGCGACCGTCGGCACCTTCATATCCTTGACCAGCATCGCATCGTATTCCGGCAGCGTTTCCAGCGAGACCTTGGCCTTCATCTCGACCACCTTGTAGC
>JBBRGK010000590.1:0-2463 GCA_038240805.1 Dehalococcoidia bacterium
CCAGGTCAGAAGCGTCGGCACCACGAGGCCGACGCCCTTGCCCGACCGGGTCGGCGCAAAACACAGCACATGCTCCGGTCCATCATGGCGGAGGTAATCGCGCTCGAACCGCCCGAGCACGACCCCATCTGGCGCAGTAAGCCCAGCGGCACCAATCTCCGAGGCAATAGCCCAACGAGCCGAGCCGTAGGTCGCGGCGGTCTTGGCTTCGCGGGCCCGCCACACCGACATGCCGATGGCAACCGCGATCGAGATGAAACCTCCTGATGCCGCGATGAAAGCACCTTCGACGAAAATCGGGGGCGCGTAGGCGTCATAGGCATACCACCACCAGAAGAACGCGGGCGGCGGATAGATCGGCACTCCGGAGGCCAGTTCGAACCAGGGGTGTCCGAGCTGTGGCTGGTAACCGAGCTTCCACGCCACCCATTGGGTCGCAGCCCACATGGTGATGAGCACAACCATGAAGACAACGACGATCTGGCCCCAGAGTATCTTGGTCGCGGACATGCTGAAGGATCAAGCGCCGCCAATCCCAAGAGCAAGAGCGATGTCTTTTCAGGGGTGCAGACGGCGGCGCCAGGCTATAATTGAGACAGTCGTGCGCCGTGTGCCGCCGAAGGTCGAAGGAAAGCCCGAGGTAGTGTAAACCAGATCCACGCCGCGATCTGGAGGACGAGATTGAGAGCAAAGGCCGTTTGATACGCGATCTCGGGATAGTGTCCCGCGTCAGACGCCCATTGCTGGATCACGACGCCTGTCAGGTATTGCACGGCGAACGCCGCGGCAATGTGGAACAGGTTCAGCGCCCCGTTGACCCGCCCGGCGAGTTCCTTGGGAAAATACTCGGCCAAAATTGCAAAGCTGAGCACGGTCGCCGCACCGACAGCGGCCACGATAGCCCATTGCAAATATGAAGGTAATGGTAAGCGCAGGATCAACACGAACTGAGCTGCGATAAACAGGGCCGCAACTAGCCCAAGGAGCACTTCCGGTCCGACACCCCGCCTGCGCAGACGATCGGCAGCAACGCCAAGCAGGATCGCCCCCAAACTCAACGCGATCGCCATGGCAAACAGGTGCTGCACGACCCCTGCCCGATCAAGACGCTCCACATCCCTGAGCCATTGCGCCGCCCAGAGTCCCTGCAGAGCCCAGGCCGTTCCAATGCAAGCCGCCGAAAGCGGCGCAACGCGCCAGAATCGTGGATCGGCATAAACCTGCCTCAGGCCGACTTTGACAGCCCCACTTTGGGCCGGTGCCGCCTCGGGCACGACGAAATAGATCATGACCGCACAGGCGAAAGTCAACGCAGCGAACACACCAAAGAGTTCGCGCCAGCCGATCCAAGTGAGCAAGAAGTCTGTCGGCAACGTAGCAGTCACCGCACCCAGCGCGCCCAGCATGACCATCAAGCCATTGAGAAGCGGCACACGATCCCCGGGAAACCAGAGAACGAGTGCCTTCAATCCCGCCGTCAAGGCAGATGCGACACCCAGACCGATCAACGCCCGGCCCGCCAGAAGCAGCCCGAACTGGTCAGACACCGCGAATAGTGTGGAACCGCCGGCCGCGACGAGCAGTAATGCGCTCTGGATCCGCCGCGGACCGTATCGGTCCAGCAATATGCCAATCGGTATCTGGGCGGCGGCGAACGTCAGAAAGTAAACTGACGTCAGCAAGCCGAGATCGTCGGCACCGAGCCCCAATTCTGCGGCCAATGGAGCCGCCAGCACCGCATTGATGGTTCGGAACAGGTAGGCGATGTAATAGCCGGCGACGAACGGCAGGAATACGCGCAGGATCAGAGATCGGTTTTCGACCAGGTCTTTTGCCAGCCCCCTCACTGCCGCAAGGCCAGCCCGCACGTTTCGCCGCGGGGTAACCGCAGCCTGGCCTCGATGGCGGTCACTGACGGTTTCAGTGAAGGGGACGGCCGATACGCCCTGGAAAGTTGCCATTGCTGCCGTCCTCCCGGACGGCAGCGGAATATTCGAATACGTGATCAGGCGCTATCGAAGCGTGCGGGCTTGGCTCGTGATCTATCGATGGCGATGGAGGAGGCTCTCCCTGTCCAAAATCGGGCGCAGGAGCGATCGGCCTTGTCGTGCCGAGCCTATCGATTGTCTCCCGTATGAGAGGAATTCCTTGATCAACGCGCCTTCCAACCTGGGTGGCGAATTCCTCGAACCGTTGGGCTCCAAGTGCGCATGCCGCCCCCTGTGCCGCGACCGGCAATAGCGGCGTGACGGCAAGGTGGAAACGCGCATGAAGGGCAGCCGTTTCGGTCGCGATCCTGAGATTGCGATCGAGCTGTTCAATCTGACGGCTCAAACCTGCGAGGTGACGTCCAACGCCAGCGGTATCAACGATATCGTCGTCAGAACCGAGAAAGCGATCAAGGGCGGCTTCGACGAGCGCCGATTTGCTGACACCGGGCCGCTTGGCCGCCTCCGCCAACCG
>JBBRGK010000591.1:0-2462 GCA_038240805.1 Dehalococcoidia bacterium
GGCGGCAGCTGCTCGCCGGAGCGGTCGCCGCGCCAGGTATGCAGATCGGAGCCGCAGATCCCCGCCTGCGTGATCCGCAGGATCATCGCCCCCGGCTCGGGATCGGGCACTTCGTACTCTTCGATTTCGAACGGCTTCCCATGCTCCTTGACCACGACGACCCGTCCTCTAGTCACGACCTGCCTCCTCGATTTGGATCCGCGTCCCGGCGCAGCGGCCGGAAGAACGCGCGGATATCCTCTACCAGCAGCTCGGGTTCCTCCAGGGCGGCGAAATGCCCGCCCCGCGGCATCACGGTCCAGCGTTGCAGATTCAGCCCGCGTGCCGCCCAGGACCGCGGCGGCCTTGTGATCTCGCGCGGGAAGGCTGCAAACCCCGCCGGCACCTCGATACGCTCGCCGGGACCCATGCGCGGACCGGGGTGGTGCTGCGCCTCATAATACAACCGCGTGGAGCTGTTGATGCAGCCGCTGACCCAGTAGATCATGATGTTGGTGAGCAGCTGGTCCTTGGTAAAGCTGCGTTCGACGTCACCATCGCAATCGCTCCAGGCGCGGAACTTCTCCACGATCCACGCGGCCAGTCCGGCGGGCGAATCGGTGAGCCCGTAGGCAAGCGTCTGCGGGCGTGTGCCCTGGATCGCCTGGTAGCCGACGCCATCACGACGCCACTCTTCGGCCGCGGACAGGAACGCCTTTTCCTCGTCGGTCAGCGGAGGTGCGCCCTCGCCGGTGTAGGGGCGCACGCCCATCATGTTCAGGTGCAGCCCTGTCACCAGTGCGGCGTGTCGCCGGGCCATGCCGGTCGTGATCGATGCGCCCCAGTCGCCCCCCTGCACACCGAAGCGCCCGTATCCGAGCACATCGTGCATCAACGATGCGAACAGGTCGCCGATCACGTCAGGGGTGACGCCGGGCCGGCCCGGATCGGGTGAGAAGCCGTAGCCCGGCAGCGAAGGCACGACCAGATCGAACGCGTCGGCCGGGTCTCCACCGTACGCAGCCGGGTCGGTCAGCGGGCCGATCACATCGATCATTTCATAAAACGAACCGGGCCAGCCGTGGCTGATCAGCAAAGGCAGCGGGTCCGGCCCCTGCCCCTTCTGATGCAAGAAGTGCAGCTCGAAGCCATCGACGGTGGTCATGAACTGCGGCAGGCGGTTGAGCCGCGCCTCCTGCGACCGCCAATCGTAACCGTCGAGCCAGTACGTGACCAGCCCGCGCAGGTAGTCGAGGTTGGTGCCGTAGGTCCACCCGCTCTCCCGTACTTCGCCGGGAAAGCGGGTGCGTGTCAGTCTATCGCGCAGATCTGCCAGGACCGCATCGCTGACCTCGATGCGAAAGGGTGTTACGGGCATTGGGCTGCTCCTGTTCTCCTTAGAGGTCCTTCCCCATAAAGATGCTGAGGGGATGCTCCTCGCGGTCCAAGAAGGGTAGCGTGACCGCGAACCCCGCACGGTGATAGAGCGCGATCGCCTCGGGCTGACGGGGGCCGGTTTCCAGCACGATGCGAGATGCGCCCAGGCTCCGGGCCTCTGCCTCCAGCGCGTTGAGCACGACCGCGGCGACGCCATGCCGGCGCGCGGTCGGACGGGTGTACATGCGCTTGATCTCGACCGAGCCGTCATCGAGCAGTCGCACGGCGCCGCAAGCAGCAGGCTCGCCGTCGAGGCGGGCGAGCAGGAAGGCGCCGCGCCCTGCTGCAACCTCATGTGGGAGCACTGGAACCACGTCCGAGGATCCGTCCTCGGGATAGAGGGCAGAGGCAATATCGTGCAGCTCGGCGATCAGCTGCAGGGCGAGCGCTGCCTGGATGTCGTAGTGTTCGACCGTGAGGGTAGACATGATCAGGCTCCGGCACTCAAGAGCACCGTTCTCCGTTGCTACTCTGTAATCTCCTGGGCGTGTTGAACGAAGTGGTCCAGTACCGCGCTTACCAACGTGGAGAGCGGCACCTGTTCGCCGCGCAACGGGATCTGCCGCGAGCGCTGCTCCTGTGTCAGGGACTGAAGCAGCGCGACCAATTCGGTCCTCTGTGTTCGCATCTCGGCCAGCAGCTCCTCGAGGCTGCGGCCGGCGCGCAGATCGACCTGCTGCTGATTCCAGACGTGCACATCGCCCTGCTCTTTCATGGTGGATTCGTCGGCGACGCCACCGATTCCCGTACCAACGCGGACCCGGGTGAGCTGCCGCTGGTCGTTGGCGGCCATGTGCGCCAGCAGCTGGCGGCGCGTCCATCCACCTTCGCCATGCGGCAGAGGGGTATCCCAGCGTTCCGCCGGCACTGCGGTCATGAGTGTTGCAATCTGCGCGATGCCTGCTTCCAGGCGCTGCACCAATTCGGCAAACGTCTCGTCGTTCATCGCTGCTCCTTGCACGGTTCCAAAAGTGAGTGGGTGGACTGGGCACCGTTCGTCCGCGGTCCGCCCCTACATGCGGCGTGTTGGTGCACGCCGTCAGCCA
>JBBRGK010000592.1:0-2461 GCA_038240805.1 Dehalococcoidia bacterium
CCCGTTCGACCACCAGCGATTGCACGACCTCGAGATAGCGCAATTCGAAGGAGCGCCGCCGCTCCTCGGCCCATTCGGAGGCCAGCTCACCCATGAACGGACCGGAGTACAACCGGGTCAACTGCTCCATCGCCGAGAGCCGCCGCTCCGGATCGGGATCGGTGCGAATCCGATCAACCAGCGCCTCGAACTCAGCGCCATCATTGAAGCCGATGAATTGTGGATTGATGCTGTAAGTCTGACCCACCACCTGCAGAATTTCCGGATGCGTCGCGCGCCTCAACGTGTATGCCGCCGAATACAGCCGTGCCCTCGCCTGGGCAGGCTTTGAGTCCGGCCAAAGATCTGTCACGATCTGCTCACTTCGACAAGATCCGCCGTGCAGCAGATAGAAGAGCAACTCTCGCGCTTTTTCTCTGGGCAATTCGACCGGTGCCCCGTCGGGTGCAACAACCCGCCCCGGCCCGAACGAATACACGGCAAACTTCACCACCGGCTGCAGGTCTGGTGTACCGGATTGCAGCTCTACCCCAGGGACGCCGCCAACGCGGCCGAGCACCAACGCCTGCAGTACGGCATAATTGCCGGCAGGGATGGCGCCGAAGGCGGCTGCATCCCAGCGTGCAGCCAGGTCGGCCAGCACCGGCAGGCGCAGCGCCGTGGCAACCGCTGCCGCCGACCGGAAAGCTCTGCCTGCAGCGCCATAATCGCCGCGACGCCAGTGAACCTGGGCCAGCCAGAACTGTGTCCGAGCAACGTCCCTGGAGGAACCGAGCCGCACAAACGTCTGCTCAGCCGATCGCAGCAGGGCAACTGCCCGCTCGGCGTCATGTCCCTCAAGGGCAAGCATGCCGCGGCCGATCTCAGCCGATGCCTCGCGGTATGCGGAGCCAAGCTCGTGCGCAACCTCCGCAGCACGGGCGAATGCCTCCTCTGCTGCTGTCAGGTCTCCACGCAACAACGAGCAAAACCCCAGCCCCTCGGAGGTCGTGGCCACGCACCAGAGGTCGCCGGCAGCGCGTGCGATTTCATACCCGTGGCGGAATGAGTCCGCGGCAGCCGAAAGATCGCCCTCTGAAAGCTGGAGGGAGCCGAGGCTCTCGAGTGTCTGCGCTTCCGCGGGCGGATAAGCCGCCTCTCGCCCTGCCTGCAACGCTTCATGCAACAGCTGCCTTGCTTCAGGCAACGCCCCGTGCAGGAACAGCAGATAACCGAGGTTGTTAAGTGCAAAGGCAGTATTCCCCTGGTCGCCCACCGCCCTGAAGCGCGCGATCGCGTAGCGGTAGTGCGTGATCGCCTCGTCGAGATTACCCAGACGGCCTAACGCCGCGCCCAGCCCGAAGGCAGCGCGGGCTGCCTCGTAAGCGTTGCCGAGGCGTTCAAAGCAGGTAAGGGCACATCGCAGCTCGCGAACCGCGCCCTCCAGATCGCCGCGCACACCGTAGCACCCGGCCAGGTCGCGTTGGATGGTAGCGACCAGCGCCTCGTTGTTGCCGGCAGCTGAACGTGCCGGCTCGAGCACGGCGCAGGCTTCATCGATCCGGCCAAGCCGGCGCAGGACGTTGCCTCGCACCTGCAAAATCCAGCCGTATTGCGGCGCCGTCTTACCGCCGCGGCAGGCGGATAACGCCTTGAGCGTCAGCCCATCGGCTCCGGCGAGGTCGCCGGTCATGGCGGCTGCACGTGCACGCGCCAGCAGCAACCTGGCGTTGCGGACCAGCGTCCGTGCCGGCAGGCCGTCGATCGACTGAGCGAGGAACTGCCATCGCCCCTCGGCTTCGAGCTCGGGCGCGGCCTGGACCAGCAGCTCAACGCATTTGCGCTCGTCGGCCGCGCTTTGGAGATGTTCGAGCGCCGCCGCCCAATCGTGCCGCTCTCGAAAGTATCGCGCCGCACGTTCGTGCAGCGCCTGGAACCTGGCAGGATCCTCCCGTTGCAGCCGTGTACGCAGGAAATCACGAAACAGCTGGTGATAGCGGAAAGTCGTGACCGGCCCGCCGAGCCGAGAGATGAACAGATTATCCTGCTCGATCCGCCGCAGCAGCTGCATCCATGCGCCGGGGCCAAGCAGGGCCACGCAGGAAGGCTCGTCGATCTGGCGCAGCACCGAACTGTCGAGCAAGAACGTGCGCAGTTCGCCCGGCAGCCGGTCGAACACTTCGTCCGCAAGATAGTCGTTGAGCGGCCCATCGGCGCCACGGGTGGCAACGAGGTGATCGACCAACCCCTCCCAGATTCCGGTCATTGTCAGGAGCAGTCCAGCGATCCAGCCTTCCGAAGCAGCCGTGATCGCCTCGGTTTGCGCAAGGTCCGGGCGCGTCTGATAGCGCAGCTCGAACAGCGCGGCGACCTCTTCCGCGGAAAATGCCAGTTCATCGCGGCCGAGCCCAAACAGCTCGTTTTGCACCACCAGGCGTGAAACGGTGAGCGCCGGCAACGTCCTGCTTGCGAGCACGATGCG
>JBBRGK010000593.1:0-2460 GCA_038240805.1 Dehalococcoidia bacterium
GAGATCGAAAACCTTGCCTGCGTCGGCCCGGCTCAAGATTGCCTGGCGTGACGTTGCATCGATAAGATTGAGCATTCCAATTTGGTCTTTGGACCCGAACGGGCTCTTCGTGACCTCACGGAACTTTGCCGCATACGCAGCGATCTTCTTCTTGGTAGACTCGTCCACGAAATAGGCAGTGCACATCGAAATTCCCTCCACGCTATCAGCCCACTGGCCCGCTTCTCCGTTTCCCTTCGGTTCAACTAGGCCATGTTTCAAATCTGTTGGGTCTTCCCACTCGGTGCCAAAGACAAGACAAGCGCGAATAGGATGATGGCGCCGTAAGCAGCATCAATCCAGAACGCGGGAATCTGAGATAAGGTCAGCATGTTTTGCAGCAGCCAAGGAGGAGGACTCCTGTCAGCGCGCCAATCAACCGACCGCGGCCACCATTCAAACTCTCGCCACCTATGACGGGGGCGGCAAAGACGTAGAAGATCATATTAGAACCTTGACGGGTCACGACTGAGGCGATCCGCCCCGTCAGCATCAGCCCGGCGACCGCAGCAAGCAGCCCGCCGATTGACGTAGATACTCCAGGTAGCCCGATCAACTGCCGTCTGGGCATCGGACCATCCAACTTATCGTGTTGCGTTTTTCAGAACAGGGACGCGACAACGGGCCGCTTGCTCCGACGCTGTCCGGTGCGCGAGGCTGGCGGCAAAAATCATTCTTCTGCCCGGAGCCGTAACCTAGACTAGTCATCGGAAATCTAAAAGCTAGAGCGCTATTGTCCGGCGAACGCGTGCAACAGCACCTATGGCGTCCCGCGACTGAGCACATCGTCCTTCTTCGAAGGCATGCCTTCTACGGGCTCGCCGGCTAATACGGGCTGATGGCGCCGCGGTGCGGACGCTTCCGCCCATCGGGTTCTAAAAGGGGCGCGCAAATGAGTCACAATGCGCGGCATCGGCGTCGCCGCGACGCCGATGCCGCAGGCAACGATGCCTCGGCCAATATCCTCGAGCAGACAGATCAATCTGTCTTTCATTAATCTGTCTTTCATCATGGTCGCTCTTGTTCAAAGATCTTATTGCGACGGAACGTGCACCGTCGATGTCATGCGCTCCTTTGGCTTGCGTGAGCCATCCTAGCGCGTCTTTTCGATTGCTGTCTTCGAGAAATCGTGGCCGCACGCAGGAGACTCTGCTTTCTGGCGCTCGGCTCGCCAGCGTGATCCCGAACTCGACGGAGATCCGCATCATGATCTCGGCCTGGCGGTTGGCGACGGAGGCGTATGGGGAATGGATGGATCGCCGGGTGGCTACTTGGCCATGGGGTCGCATTTCTGGGTCGTCTCGATGTCTCGGTGGGCGTTGCCGGTAGTTTCATCGTCGCGGTCTAACCGGCGCAATGGTGGCGGCGCCCGGACGAGAAACGATAACCGTCATTTGCTTGACCGGGTCAAGCCGATACGCCAGCTCTCGGGCGCACACGTCAGGATTCATGTCGAATGACAGACGCATTAGCCGCACTGCAAGCCAAGCGCAGACGGACAGCACGAAGGGATCCCCCTCAGCCTGCACCGTTCGTTGATCGATCGCTTGGACCGTCGCAGCGGAGAGATTCATCAGGCTGGGATTCTCTTCCGTTGTGAGCCCCAGAGCCTTCAGCGGGTGCCGTCGCGGGTCGTGCGGAAATTCGGATGAAGCAGCCTCCGGCGGGTTGAAGGTATCGGTTCAGGCAGCCAGGTCAATCGACTGGTCGCTGAGCTTCGTCGTGAGCGCCTGCCAGCCATCGACCTTTCGCATGTTGATCTGACCGGAGGCGAGGAGAGCCCAGAACAACATGGCCGCCGTATCGGCCGACGGCAGCACCGTCTGGGTCTTGATCCGCCGCTTGACCTCCTTGTTGAGGCGTTCGATGGCGTTCGAGGTCCTGGCGCTTCGCCATTGCGATGGCGGCAAGCGGGTGAAGGCGAACAGGGCGTCACCGGCCTCTTCGAGGGTGGACGAGGCTGAGCACGATGTGCTCGCCTACGTCGCCTTCCCCGCCCAGCACCGGACGAAGCTCCACAGCACCAATCCGCTCGAGCGCCTAAACAAGGAGGTCAAGCGCCGGGCTGATGTCGTTGGAATCTTCCCCAACGAGGACTCAATCGTCCGCCTCGTCGGCGCTGTCCTCCTGGAACAAAACGACGAGTGGCAGACCCAGAACCGTTACATGCAGATCGAAGGTATGACCGAGATGGCGAGCTCCGCTATCGAGGTTCAGTCGCTGCAGATTACACCCAAGGCCGCCTGACCGATGAACACCTCAGGCCACCACCGCAATTACACCACGTTGACGGACGCGACCGGTTCGCGCCTGTCGAGGAATCTCTGGGATCGTCCGGTAGCCGCCTGGCTCGATTATTGCGTTCGCCCCGCCGACGATTGTCAGACCGACCTGCGGCAGCCCACCTCGATTGCGCTTACC
>JBBRGK010000594.1:0-2452 GCA_038240805.1 Dehalococcoidia bacterium
CGGCGCTGGCCGCCTGGCCGCAGGCAAGAACGGTGTAGGCGGAGTTGCTTGCTCCCAGAAGGTTGCTGCCGGTGTTCTGCATCGTGCGGCCGGCGGCTCCGCCAAGCGATGGGCGTCCGTTGATGCCGGCGGCGTGATAGATCGGTTGATTGGCACCGTTTGCCTGGCTGACGTTGTTGCCTCTACCCGATCTGTCCGTCCAGAGGCTGACAGCGGCGCCGTCGGCGATACCGTTGAGCACGGCTGCAGAATACCAGGCGAGCAGGCCAGGGATCTGGTCAGGCGTTATCAGCCCTGCTTCCGGGTCGGTGCCTGCGGTCACAACCAGCGGCCGGGTGAGGTTACGCGAGAGGGCGCGCGTTGGTGCTGGCATCGCTCACCGCCAGCTCACGGAAATAGACACAGCCGGCGCAGTGCCTCCGGAGAGCGTCTCGATCTGGCAGAGCAGGTCGTCGCCGTCTGTCTGCACGTCAAAACAGGCATCGTAGTTCGGCGAACCCGCCACGGTTTGCAGCGGTCCTGTGCCTGCCTGCCCGCCCGCGCCGCCGGAGCGCAGGTATGGGCGAACGGTTGCTGTCGTTGGGCTGCCGGTGGTGGAGACGTAGACCCGTGCACGAACGCGGTTGCCGGGGTTTACCAGCCAGGCAGCGCTGTTCGTGGCTGGTTTGGCGGCGCCATCGGCAGCGGCCACGGCGCCTCTGTGCAGCACCGGCGGAAGCGGGTCGGCGCGGCCGTCCTCTTGCGTAATGAAGTTGCCGGTAACGGCGTCGAATTCCTGTGGCATGTTCGACCTCGCCTCCTGCCCTGCTTCGCTGCCGGTCCGCAGCGGAGCAGGGCGAGCTGTTGAACTTCCAGGGTGAATCCGGGGTCGCCCTCACTTCTCTTATCCTCTCTCCCAATCCTGGGAGAGAGGACGATCCTTTGCTGTGTTGTACGGGTGTGGTTGCAGCAGCGGAGCCCTCTTCGCCCAATGCTGGGCGAAGAGGGTTGGGGGATGAGGGCGAGCGGCCGCTACGGAGTGACGCCGATCAGGCGGCCGGCGCACAGCGTGCCGAACATGGCGAGGCTCGTATACCATTTAACCCGCCAGCGGATGGCGTCCTTGGTCTCCAGTTCGCCGATGCGGTCAACCTGCAGTCCGCCGCCGCCCTGCAGGCCGCAGAGCCTGCCTTCACCGAACTGCAGCGCGTAGATCGTCGTCGCCACGTTGCTTGTGCCCTGCGCCTGCGTCTCGGAGATGTAGTCGGAGACGCCGACGGGAATGCCGTTGTAGCGCTCCTGCCACATGCCGAAGCTGTTGATGTCTCCTTCGAGGAAAGCGCCCGCAGCCCGCACAAGCTGCGTCAGTTGACGGCGGGAGCGACGCGACATCAGCAGCATGTCCGGCTTGCCGGGTTTCACCGTATCGACCAGCTGGTCCAGCAGCGCCAGGGTGAGCGGGGCGCCGTTGGTTGCCGCCGTCACGCTCTGGCTGGCGGGGGCGCCGGCGATCACGCTGTCAAGCCCGGCGAAGGTGTTGGCCGAGCCGGTGCCGGTGACGAAGGTGCTCTCCCATGTCTGGCGCACGGCTTTCGCCTTGAGCTCAAGCACCACCGCCTCGATGTCCTGCACGTTGCTGCGGGTCTGGCGGAGATAGTTGTCGATGTCCGCGGCGCCGCCGAGAATGGCGAGCACGGCCGAAAGCTGGGTGAAGGTCGGTGTGGACTCGACCCAGGTGTCGCCGACGGCAAAGAAGCCGGCCGTGGCGAGCGAGTTCTCCTGGTTGTAAACGAGGGCGTTGCCGGTGATGTCGATAAACGGCAGCACCTGGAGGACGGGCGACTCCTTGACGATCGTCTCGACGACGCCCTGGAGCACGACGTTGTTGGAAAGCTTGCTTGCTTCGGTCAGCGTCAGGGCCATGGCGGGTTACTCCTTTGTGTTACAGGGCGCTTGATGGGACTCGGGGGGACTCGGGGTTAGATGTCGGTGCGGCCAGTGGAGACGTAGAGCGTGACCACGAGGTCTTTCACGGTGTAGGTGCCGCCGGTGGTGGTCGTGTACTTGACACCGATGAAAGCGCCGGCGGCGAACTGCGCGTCGGTCTGGTCTTTGGTCACGATCGTCGAGGCGGCAGGCGCGGCGTTGGTGATCGTTGTCGCCAGCGAGGCTGCGGCGACATTGCCGGCGCCGGCGATGCTTGTGCAGACCTGCGGCGTCACGGCGACGGTGTCGCCCGAGGCGGGCGCACCCGTGACGGAGATACCGACGATCGTGCCCGCAAACGGCATCAACACGGCGGCGAGGTCGGCGACGTCCGGCGCCCCCTGCGGCGGCAAAAACGCGCCCGCCGTGGCCGCAGCCGGATCGGCGGCCGGGAACTGGATCGCGACGATGGACTGCTGGATCGTCGGCATGGCGGACTCCTTCATCTATATAGCGGCGTGTGGCGGCATGTAGCAGTGGTGTTTAG
>JBBRGK010000595.1:0-2445 GCA_038240805.1 Dehalococcoidia bacterium
CTCGCCGCGCCGCGCGCCAGCCTGGGCGTCTCTGTCACCTGCGCCGACACCGAGGCCGAGGCGGAACGGCTTTCATGGAGCCGCTGGTGCTGGCGGGTCATGGCCGGTCAGAACCAGCGCCGCGGCATTCCCTCACCAGAAGAGGCGATGGCTTTCCCGTACACCGTCAACGACCGCGCCTACATCGAGCACATGCGCGAACGGTCGATCTACGGCGATCCCGAACAGGTGCGGGCAAAGCTGCTGCAACTCGGTGCGACCTACGGCGTCGATGAGTTCATCGTCGTGACGATCACGTACGATTTCGCGGCCCGGCTCCGTTCATACGAGTTGCTGGCCAAGGCGTTCGATCTGCCCGCACTGGAGCCGGTGAGACCTGAAGGGGCAGGTAATTATGCCTGATGCGGTCAGGCTTGCAGACCTTCATTGGCTGCAGGGACACGACCCTGTTGCGGCGGATGAAGCGCCTCTGCCAGGGACAGCGGACGTGGTTATCATCGGCGGAGGCTATGTCGGCGGCGCCACCGCCTACTGGCTGGCGAGGCGCGGCGTCTCGGTCGTGTTGCTTGAACGGCGAGGCATCTCCACCGGCGCCACCGGGCGCAACGCCGGCTTCATCGCGCCCGGCCTCGGCATGGCGTTCGCAGAAGCGGTGACGCGCTTCGGCAGGCAAAGCGCGATGGAGCGGCTGAACTTCACTCGAACGGGCCGTAATCTGGCGCTGCAGATGATCGACGAGCTTGCCATTGACTGCGCTCTCGAGGCAAAAGGCGGCCTGACGCTGGCAGCCTCTGCCGCCGAGTGGCAAACGCTACGAGCGAGTGGAAAAGCGCTGCACGAGGCAGGATTCCCGATCGAAGTGGTGGACCGGCAGGAAATGCGCGAACACCTGCATGGCGAGGTGCCGGCGCTGTTCCACGGCGCCCTCTACAACCCGGAGACGTTACTCGTAAACCCGGCGCGTCTGAACAACGGCATTGTACGGGGCGCGCAGGCGCTGGGAGCGCGGCTCTGCCTCGGTGTCAACGTCACGGCACTCGTTGACCAGCCCTCCGGCATCCGCGTCGAGACAGACTGCGGGGCGATCGATGCCGGTCATGTGGTGATGGCGACAAACGCCTGGACACCCCTGCTGGAAGGATTCTTCATCGATCGAATCAGACCGGTGCGTGGCCAGGTGCTCGCCACGGAGCCCGCGCCGCCTGTCTTCCGGCGTGCGATGAGCACCAACTACGGTTATGAGTACTGGAGCCAGCGCTCGGACGGCACGATCGTGCTCGGTGGTTCGCGCTGGGCGGCGCCCGATCGCGACGAAGGCTACTACGCCGAAGAGCTCAGCCCGCTTATCCAGGATGCTCTGTACCGCTTCCTGACCGAGAACTTCCCCGCCCTGCGCGACGTGCGGCTCGCCCATCGCTGGAGCGGGATCATGGGCTTCAGCCGCGATAGCTACCCCTTTATCGGCTCGATGCCCGGCCGTCCTCGCCTGCTCGTCGCTGCAGGTTTCACGGGACATGGCGGTCCATATTTCGCCGTGGCGGGCAAATGCATCGCCGATCTCATCGTCGATGGCTGCACGGACCAGCCGGTTCATAACTATGCGCTCGACCGCGACCTTGAAGCGTGAGAAGAACTCGCGATTACGCTAAATTTCTTCATAATTTAGCCGTCTCTTTCGTAAGCATCGGCTACAATTCGGAACACGGTTCAAAACGTTGGACCGAGAGCATGGAAAGGAGTCGATCTTGGGAACCCGGGGAGAGGCACTGGCTGCGAAAGTGCAGCAAACATCGGACCAGCTTGTCGCGTTGATCGAAGGCTGTCCGGATGCAAAGTGGCAGAAGCAGACGGCGTCCGAAGGCTGGAGCGTCGCGGTGGCAGCCCATCACGCTGCTTCCTCATATGGCCCGACGTCGCAGTTAGTCGGGGCCATCGCCAAAGGCGGACAACTACCGCCGATTACCAGGGAGATGCTCGACGGGGGCAACGCCCAGCACGCGAAGGAATTTGCTGGCTGCTCGAAGAGCGACACCGCCGCGCTGGCTCGAAAAGAGGGTGCGGCAGCCGCTGCAATGATGCGCGGATTAAGCGACGAAGAGCTGGCCCGAACGGCAAGCTTCCCGCTGGCCGGACCGGAGCCAGTTAGCGCAGCTCAACTGGCCGAGTTCCTGGTCGTCGGTCACCCGACAGGCCACATGGAGAGCATTCGCGCTACAGCCTGATCGAAAGCGCCGCGCCGAGAGACAGGCTTGCAGTTTGTTGCAAGCCTGTCTTTTTGTCTGTGTTGGCTGCGGCCTTCAATCAAGCAGTTTCGGCAGCTGTGGCACGGGAGAGCGCGTCCGCAATGAACTCACCCAGCCGGACGTTCATGCTGGCAGCATCGACATCGAGGCGGCCGAGATCATGATAGCCAGGCAGCCACACTGCGGGCTCCGGCAGGGCACG
>JBBRGK010000596.1:0-2444 GCA_038240805.1 Dehalococcoidia bacterium
CGTACGTGGCGGCAGGGGATCGCCGCCGATCGCTTCCGCTCGCATGATCTCCATGGAAACGAAGGCGTGCAAGCCTCGTTTGGAGATCCCACAGGGTGTGAATCCTGCGGCCTGAAAGGAGCGCTGTGCCCGGGTATTCCAGTCCAGCGTGTTCAGATAGATCCGGTGGAGAGACGAACTCTCGAAAATAAATCGCACGAAGGTGCTCACCGCATCCCGACCGAATCCCTTGCCCCAATAGTCTCTTTCGCCGACTGTGATTCCCAGTTCGGACTCGCCCCGACGCTCGTCGATGTTGTAGTACATGACGTTGCCGATGTGGTTGCCGTCCAGGCTATCGATCGCGTAGACCCGTCGGAACGGACTCGGATAGCGCAAATCTTCCTGAAAGGTCAGCAGAAAGTCGGAGAGGCCGATGCGTAACGGCGCCGCTGCATCGTACCGCGCCAGCTCGGGATCGCGGCGCCAGCGGTAATCGGCTTCGGCGTCACTTAGCCGCTTCCGCCGCAAGCGCACCAGCTCGCCTCTGGCAACCTCGTCTTCGATCTCAAGCGTCACAAACGCCTCTCAGTAACCTTCGGCATTGCCCGCCTCAGCTACGGCTGCGGGTCCCTGGTCCGGGTGCCAATACATCAATTCTGCCGCCCGCCGAAGGATCTGCGACTCATTCGCGTACGTCAATACGGATTCGGCTTCAGCGAGTGGAAACCAGCGCACCAGATCGTACTCCTGGTCGTGATTGGCGATGTCGCCGCCGGTCGGCACCATCAAGTAATGATGGACCCGTTTGTGAAAACGGATGCCCTGTTCGACCCGCGAGAACCAGTATTCGATCTCACCGACTTTACGCTCAATCGCCACTTCAAGACCGGTCTCTTCAGTGACCTCTCTGACTGCTGTTTGTTCGAGCGATTCACCGGCCTTTGGCGTGCCTTTGGGGAGTCCCCACAGATGCTCGGCCGAGCGTCCCACCAACGCGATCTCCGGGCCCGCCTCGCCGAGACGATAGACAATTCCACCCGAGGAGACGATGTCCTCAATCCGAAGCCGGTGGCCCGTTCGTCTCACCATCGCTGCGCATCCACTGGCCGGCTATTCATCGTCTTCGCCGTCCAGTTCCATCGCTTCGGAGAGGTCGGCATCTCCGGCAAGTCCCTCGGCCGCCTGCGCCTCAGCGATCGCTGCGCGGATCGCTTCCGCGACGCGCTCTTCGCTACCCGGCAGTTTGTCCCGCAGGGCAGTAATAGCAAGGTCGCCGCCGATCTCCCCGAGGGCAGCGATTGCGCTCTCCTGCACTTCCGCGTCGGGATCAGCGATCAGTCTGGCCAGCGGAGGCACAGCGTCATCATCGCCGATCTGGCCGGCGGCGTGCGCTGCCTCGAAGCGCCGCTGCGGGTCTTCGCTCACCATTTCTTCATACAGCGTCTCGAGCCAGGCCGGGTCACAGTTGCGGCCCATCGCGTGGATGGCGCTCAGTTGCAGCACCGGTTCCTCAGCGTCGTAGGCTTGCCAGATCATCTCACGTGCCCACGACGCGCTCGATGCACCGGCCGCCTCAATCGCCCTCGCCCGGACCTCCGGGGGCGCTGTTTCGTCCTCCGAGGCGGCGCGGAGAGCGGCGATCACGCGCTCAGCATCACTCGGTCGCAGGTTCCCAAGCTCGTTGAGCACCACAAAACGCCCCAACGCGAGCGCCGCCGCCGCCTGCACGAGTGGATCCGGGTCGTCGTCGAAAAGACGCACGAGCGGTTCAATCAGGGCTCGGTCTTCGTCTTCCCAGAGCCCATCGATCGCGAGCCTGCGCACTCCAGAGTCAGGGTCAAGGAGCAGGAGGGTAAATACGCCGTCGAAGTTGAGCGTGGCATCGTCTTCAGCCAGATCGACCAGGCTCTGCGCCAGCTGCAAACGCCGGTCAGACGCCATCTCCTTTAGCACAGACACAAGCAGCTCCGGTTCGTCGCCATCAAGGCCTGAGAGCCTCGTCAGGGCGGAACCGCGGAGTGGCCGGGCCGGGTCGAGAAAATCGCTAAATTTTGTCTGACTGTTCATCCGAAGTCTGTTGGCGGATTTCGCGGTGTGTTACCTGTATCAAATATCAAGGGGAGGCAGTCACGACTTCAGGATCTACGGCCGGCTGCTCGCCGACCCGGGGTCCGGCCGGCGATGGCCACCCTGCCCAAACTTGGGCTCGGTACCGTCGCGCAGGCGCTGAATATTATCCCGATGCATCACGACGATCATCGTCGCTGCGATCACGCCAAAGACGGCGTAAGCCGGAGGCACCCGCCCCGCAAGCGCCAGTGCAACGATGATGCCCGCCATCGCGCCGCTGCCGGCCACGGAGGCGAGCGATATGTACTTGAAAGGCAGGGCAATTGCCAGCCCGATCGCGATCATGAGCGGCCCAAGCAGCGGCATCATGGCGGTAGTCGCCGCAAAAGCGA
>JBBRGK010000597.1:0-2436 GCA_038240805.1 Dehalococcoidia bacterium
CATGATCCGCCTGCCTTCTGCCCGAAGCATCTGCTGCGCCGGACACATCTATGATAAGGAGATTACCGATCGAGTATAGCGCAGACTGGTCTGACCAGTGAGATGCCCGGCGGGGCGGGGTGACGTCGCCAGATTGCGTTCAGGTTTCCAGTGGCTTGACTTGCTCGCGGATGTGGTACTCTTTTTGCCTACCGGGGACAGCGACGCCTCCGGTGTCGTCGATGTGAATCCGACTGGAGCCAGCCCGCCATGGCCGAACTCCTGAAGGTCAATAACCTTACCACCAAATTTTTCACCCGCGCCGGCGTGGTCAACGCTGTGGACGGCGTCTCGTTCGACATCCGTACGGGTGAGACGCTGGGCATCGTGGGCGAAAGCGGCTGCGGCAAGTCCGTGACCGCGCTCTCGTTGATGCGGCTGGTGCCCAGTCCGCCGGGCAAGATCACCGACGGCTCGATCATGCTGCAAATGGACGAAGGCGCCGCCGTAGACCTCGTGACGGTCGATGAGGCGGAGATGCGCGAGATCCGCGGCAACAAGGTCTCGATGATCTTCCAGGATCCGATGACCTCGCTGAACCCCGTGCTCAGCATCGGCTTCCAGCTGATCGAGCCGCAAAAGCTCCATCTGCACCTTTCCGACGACGAGGCCCGCCGCCGCGCTGTTGCCCTGCTTGAATCGGTCGGCATCCCTGCCGCAGCGGCACGGTTGAAGGAATACCCGCACCAGTTCTCGGGCGGCATGCGCCAGCGCGTGATGGTGGCGATGGCGCTGGCCTGCAACCCCTCGCTCTTGATCGCCGACGAGCCGACCACGGCGCTCGACGTGACGATCCAGGCGCAGCTCCTGGACCTGATCACAAGCCTGACCCGCGACATGGGCACGGCCGTAATCCTGATCACCCATGACCTCGGCGTGGTCGCCCAGGTTTGCGAGCGGGTGATCGTCATGTATGCGGGGAAGGTAATCGAAGAGGCGACGGTGGATCAGCTCTTCGATAAGCCGCTACATCCATATGCCGTCGGGCTGATGCGCTCGATGCCACGGCTGGGTCCGACGGTGAAGGACCGGCTGACGCCGATCGAAGGGGCGCCGCCCGATCTCGTCTCGCCGCCGAAGGGATGCCGGTTTGCGCCGCGCTGCCCGCTGGTTTTCGATCGCTGCAGTGAAATGCCGCCGCTGCGCGAGGTAGAGCAGGGGCACCGGGTTGCCTGCTGGCTAGTCGAGTCACGAAGGAACATTCCATGCAGCAGACCGTTATCGACAGCGACGGCACAACGGGCGGGCGGGATGCCCCGATTCTCAGCGTCCGCAACCTGACCAAGTTCTTTCCTGTTGGCGGCGGCTTCCTGCGCAAGGGCGCCGTTCTTCGTGCCGTGGACGATGTTAGCTTCGACGTGAACAAAGGCGAGACCTTCGGTCTGGTGGGCGAAAGCGGCTGCGGCAAGAGTACGCTGGCGCAGACCGTCGTCCGCCTGCTGGAGCCGACCTCTGGCCAGATCATTTTCCAGCAGCAGGATATTTCGCTGTTGGGCGGCAACCGCCTGCGCGCCGTGCATCGCGAGCTGCAAATGGTCTTCCAGGACCCGTACACATCGCTTGACCCACGCATGACCGTGGGCGGGATCATCGAGGAGCCGCTGCGTAACTTCAAGATGGGCAACAGCAAGGAGCGCGAGCAGCGCGTGGACGAGCTGCTTGAGCGGGTGAACCTGAACCGCTACTTCGCCAACCGCTATCCGCACGAGTTCTCCGGCGGTCAGCGGCAGCGCATCGGCATTGCCCGCGCCCTGGCCCTGCAACCAAAGCTGGTTGTGTGCGACGAGCCGGTGTCGGCGCTCGACGTCTCGATCCAGGCGCAGGTGCTGAACCTGCTGACCGACCTGCAGCGCGACTTCCAGCTCACCTACCTGTTCATCGCCCATAACCTGGCCGTGGTCGCCCACATCGCCGATCGCGTCGGCGTGATGTACCTGGGCAAGATGGTCGAAGTGGCGCCGACAGAAGAGCTCATGGCGGCACCGAAGCATCCGTACACCAAGGCGCTGCTCTCTGCCATCCCGGTGCCCGATCGCAGGCTGAAGCGGGAGCGGATTATCCTGCGCGGTGAAGTTCCCAGCCCGCTCAACCCACCCTCAGGCTGCCACTTCCGCACCCGCTGCCCGATCGCGACGCAGCACTGCGCCGAGGTCGAGCCGCCCCTGCGCGAGATCACGCCGGGCCACACGGCCGCCTGCCACTACGCCGAGACGTAAACGGCGCAGCAGGGTGCTACACGAGCATCAACGCCGCTGGCAGCATTCGAGATCAGCGGACGACGTAGTAGCCGACGAAGCGAACGAACGGGAAATGACTGCGTGCAGCATTGAAGAAGCGCTCGTCACGGAGCACATTGATCAAGTCTGCCGAATTGCTGAACGTTCGCCCGCGCGATAC
>JBBRGK010000598.1:0-2435 GCA_038240805.1 Dehalococcoidia bacterium
AAGTAGAGCGCCGCCCCGACGATCTCGTGTGGCTCGCCACCCCGGCCGAGGAAGATGCTGCCTGCGGCGCGCTGCTGGAACGCCTCCAGATCCCACGCCTTTGAGATATCGGTCAGGAACGGACCAGGCACGATTGCATTCACCCGCACCGTGGGTCCGAAGGCGTGAGCAAATCCGACTGTGATCGCGTTCAGGCCGGCTTTTGCTGCGGCGTAGGGGATCACGTTGCCACGTGGCCGCAACGACGCGGTGCTCGAGACGTTGATGATCGAGCCGCCTTCGCCCGCTGCCATACGCGTGCCAACGATCGCGGTCAGCCGGAACGGACCCTTCAGATTGACGCCGAGCACCTTGTCGTACAGCGCCTCGGTCACGTCGCCAACGTGCTCGGAAATAGGCGACATGCCGGCGTTGTTCACCAGCACATCCACCCGGCCGAACTTCTGGTAGGCCCGTGCTGCCAGCTGCTCGACCTGGCTCCAGTCACCGACGTTGCAGGCAACCGGCAACGCCTGACGCCCGGTCGATTGCGCGACCTCTTCCGCGAGCGCCTGGCAGCTATCGAACTTGCGGCTCGCGATCACAATATCGGCGCCTGCGCCGGCGAAAGCGAGCACCATCGCGCGCCCGAGGCCACGGCTGCCGCCGGTGACGAGCGCGACTTTACCGGTCAGGTCAAACAGGTTCTGGTTGGCATTCATTCACACGACCCTCTGAGCTTCTTACGCGATCAGCCGTGGGGAACGGCTCTGGAGCCGCTGCACTGCTCCAGCTGCCCGCTCGCGCTTGCGTGGAGCATCGCACACGAGTGGCATGTGCGTGCACCAGAGCGACGCAACGTCCGCACTCGCGTGGAGCCTCCATTCGGCGGGCGTAGAGCGTTACCCGCCGACGACCGAGCTTGCAATCTGGCGATGCCGTGCGAGCGCTGGCAGCACTTCGTTGGTGAGCAGCAGAAACGACTGGTGACTCAACGGAGCGCAGAGCAGGTAGTCGAGGCCGATCTCCTCGTTGAGCCGCAGGATCTCGTCCACGACCCGGCCGGGGCTGCCGTGAATGATTACCTGGTCCACGTATCGCTCCACCGGATCGATCGCGGCTTCCTGCTCAGTTTCGGCAGGGGCGTCCGCCGGGCGAAGGCTAAGACTCCGCCGCCGTCTGGCTGCGCCGACGTATGAAGTCACCGTCCACTGCGCTCCGCGTCGGGCCACCTCGCGTGCCTCGTCGTCGGTCGGCGCGATTGCGATCAGGCGAGCGATCGGGGTGGTCCTGCCCGTTGCTGGATGCCCGGCGGCGGTCAGTCCGGCGTGGTACCCCGCCAGCTTACGGCCGATATCGGCGTGAGGAGAGTGGGGATCCATCAGAATCGAATGCCCGACCGACGCCGCCCAGTCGATCGCGTCCGGAGATGAGGCCGCTACCCAAACCGGTGGATGCGGTTGCTGCAGCGGCTTCGGCAGCACCTCGACGTCGTGGACGTGGGTGAACTCGCCGTCATAGGTCAGCCGCTCTTCGCTCCAGGCCCGGATCACCACATCGACATTTTCGCGGAATCGAGCGTAGCTGCTCTTCATATCCAGGCCGAAAACGCCAAACTCTACCGGGTCTGAGCCACGGCCCGCGCCCCAGTTCACCCGCCCGCCTGAGAGCACATCGAGCAGAGCGACTTCCTCAGCGAGCCGCAGCGGGTGATACATCGCCGCAAGCGAAACCGCCGTGCCGATGCGCAGCTGCTTCGTCCGCGCCGCAACCTGCATCCCCATGAGGTGCACGGACGGACAGACCGAGTAGGTGTTGAAATGGTGCTCGGCGAGCCAGACGGCATCAAATGCGCCGGAGCTCTCCATCATGTCGATCCGCTCAAGCGCCCGTGCGTATACCGTTTGCAGCGGCACGCTTCGGTTCGGCCAGGAGAAAAACTGCAGCACGCCAACCCGCAACGGCAACCTGTTTGATTGGTTGCTCGCTGCTGCGTCGGTGCCCTGTCCAGCCGCCACGGGTTGCCTCGCTTTCAACTCGCGGACGTTTGCTCTTTCGGGCCGAACTCGTTGCGCAGACCCTGCCCGAGCGTTTGGGGCATGATCTCGGCCAGCTCATCCAGCGTCCAGCGTTCGCCCGGAGCGAAAATCATCCGCTCGGTCGTCGGCTCAGTGTAGAGACCTATCTGCCGTCCGCGCACCATAAACGTCCGGCCATTGATGAACTGTGCCTCGTCGGTAGCCAGGTACACCACCAGCGGAGCGATAGCATCCGGCTGCAGGTAGGCGAGGGTGCTGCCTGCCGTGCGCTGCACACCTGCGGCTCGCGACCGCTGTGCCGCTGCCGCCATCTCAGGGCTCAGGGTGAGACGGGTGCCTGCCGTCGGACGAATGGCGTTGCAGGTTACGCCGTAGCGGCCGAGGTCACGGGCGACCGTACGGGTGAGGCCGACGATC
>JBBRGK010000599.1:0-2427 GCA_038240805.1 Dehalococcoidia bacterium
TAGATCGTGTTGCCGCCGGCGTCGGTGTTGGACGTATACGTCGTGGCGGACATCGCCACGTACGTGCCGCCCTGGCCCTGCTTCACACCACGGCCCGACACGGAATACCGCACCTGACCGAGGGCGATGTTGGTGCTCGCAGAGTAATTGGTGACCTTGATCAGCCCGGAGCTGGCATTCAGGTATTGGTAGGCGCCGCTCACGGCGTTGTAGTTCAGCAGATCGTTGTACGCCTCGAGCGTCGAGAGGCTGGCGGGGAGGGCGACCGCCGACGGCTGGGCCTCCCAGATCACCTGGCCGTCGGCATCGTAGAGGAAGAACGTCCCCCACATCTTCGTGCCCGTCGGGTCGACGTTCACCTTGAGCATGGGCAGGCCGGCGTAGCTGCTGTAGACGATGATCTGCGAGCCTTCCGGCAGTGACTGCGTGGTTTTGACCCACCAGACGTTGAATCCGCTGTTGAATCCGGGGAAGTTGGGATTGTAGGAATAGGCAAACCAGTTGGTCGTGTTCCCGCCGCCAACGCAGCTTTCACATACCGCGGAGATCTGCTTACTCACCTGCCCGGCGATGTATTCGACGTAGTTATCCGCGTAGGGCAGGATCGCCGCGTCGGCGGCAGTCAGGATGTTGATCCCGGCGTTGAAGTTCAGCCGGTACGCCTCAGGCCCGAAGGCCATCTTCATCGCGCCGCCGACGTAATATCGGTAATAACTGACCCCTACGGTGTTCCATCCACCTGAGCCGTTGGGAATCTGCTGCGCGACCGTCTGCAAGTCGTTCACGTTGCCGTTGGGGTCCGATGAGCCGTAGTACGTGAAGCTGACCTGCGTAATCGAGTTCCAGGCGCCGCCGTTGACTTGCCGGCGGTAGGTGACGGTTGCCAACACGGCATTCGCCGTGCCGGAGTTGAAGTAGGTGTAGACGAGCGAATCGACGAGGGTGTTCCCTCCAAGCGTGTAGGTCCGCTGGAGCTCGTTGATCTGGCCGCCGGTCTGGCTGGCCACGGTGGTGACGATGCCGCGCTCATCGGCATAACTGATCAAGCCCAACGGGTTGGTCGGCGCGCTGGCGCTGTTGAAGACGGCGATCTGCGAACGCCCGTCCTGAGTGCGCGAGAAGGTGTATGTTTGATGAACCGTGTCCTCGACCAGGCCCGTGCCTTGCCAGGGGTAATAGGGCGACTTGTTGACCGATCCCGACTGCGCGAACGAATAGATGTGCTGGGAATCGAAGATGACCTTCAGCAATTGGCTGCCCACGGCGGTCAGCGAGGGGATGGCGGTGACCCACCAGTTGTTGCCGTTGGGCAGGCTGGATTTGCCGGGCGTCTGGCTGCCGTAATTCCGCGCGTGGCCGAAAAGTCCGCCGCCGGGGACGATCAAGTCCGTTGCCGAATCATGGCCTTCCCCGCTGCTGTAGCGAACGGGATCGGTGGTGTACAAGGGGGGACACTTCGTGTCGGTGGGGCACTTGCACGTGATGGGCGGAGATGGCGTGCCGCCGGAAGAACTCGAGCTGCTGATGGAAGATGAACCGGAGCGAGAACCGCTGGAAGCGCTGGCGCTGCTTCCCGATGAGGGACCGGAACCGCTGCCCGATGAAGCGGAACTGCCCGAGGAAACGCTCCCCGATCCGCTTGGAGAGATTGAACCATTGGGTTGGGAGCCGCTCGATGAACTGGATGATCCCGGCATAAGGCCTTCTCGAAAGAACGCCGCGGGGAAGATCTTGAACTACGTTATCGGAGAACCTATTGATGTCAAGATCGCAAAAACATCGCATGTCTAAAGTCGTACGTCATCAGTTCGAGCCGCATTTGTAAGTCGCGAAAATCGCGTTAATTTACCGGCGTATGGAACGACAGCCGCGAAGTACGCACGGGTTGTCCTCATATTTCGACGTCGTTCAGGTCATCAGCCTCGAACGGCGCGCGGACCGACTCGCCGCGTTTTTCGAGCAGATCGATTCCATCGCCTGGCCATTTGCACGTCCCGAAGTATTCAAGGCGGTGGATGGCGCACGGGTCCCGGCCCCGCACGGCTGGGATTCCGGCGGCGGCACCTGGGGCTGCCTGCAGAGCCACCGCCAGGTGCTGGAGCGGGCCATCATGACAAACGCCAGGGCGATCCTGGTGCTGGAGGATGACGCCCTCTTCAAGCCGGACTTTGCCGAAGTCATTACGCGATTCCTGAACGCCGTACCGCCCGACTGGGAGGGCCTTATGCTCGGCGGCCAGGTCTTCGAATCCCGGCCCGTGCAAGCCGCGACGGAGGTACCCATCATCGAGATCGAAGCCGCGGATGTCCGCACCGCCTTGGCGCAATGGGGAGCGGCGGTTCGTGCGATGGCGATATACCAGACAGAAAAATGACCACTCACTATGCGAACTGTCAGCTCAGCGTCGCCAGCTCACCAAACCGTTCC
>JBBRGK010000600.1:0-2411 GCA_038240805.1 Dehalococcoidia bacterium
CTTGGAACCGTCGTAGTCGATGCCAAGCCCGCCGCCGACATCGAGGTATCCCATCGGGGCGCCCATGCCGACCAGTTCCGCATAGAACTGGGCTGCCTCGCGCATGGCGCCTTTGATCACGCCTATCTGGGAGACCTGCGATCCCAGGTGGAAGTGCAACAGTTGCAGCGTGTGCAGGAGACCCGCTTCGCGAAGTGTGTGAACAACCTGGACAATTTCCGAGGCCGTAAGGCCGAACTTGGCGCCGTCACCCGTCGAGAGACCCCATCGTCCGCTGCCGCGGGCGGTGAGCTTCGCCCGGACGCCCAGCACAGGCTCGACGCCAAGCTTGCGTGTGGCGCGGAGAACCATGCCCAGCTCGGCCATCCGATCGAGCACGATGAACGGCTTTTTGCCAAGCTGCCTCGCCAGGAGCGCCGTCTCGATATACTCCTCGTCTTTGTAACCGTTACAGACGATCAGCGCTTCGGGAGTATCGAGCAAAGCAACCGCAATCAGCAGCTCCGGCTTGGAGCCGGCTTCCAATCCCAGGCCGTACGGGCGGCCGTGCTCCACGATCTCCTGCATCAGGTGCCGCTGCTGATTCACCTTCACCGGGTATACAGCGCGGTAGCCGCCGCCGTACTCATATTCCGCGATGGCACAGGCGAACGACTCGTTTAGCCGGCGGATCCGATCGCCAAGGATATCGGAGAACCGCAGCAGAAGCGGCAGCGATAGGTTCCGCGTCTGAAGGTCCTGTACGAGCCGGAAGATGTCGATCGATGAGGTGCCATCGCCAGTGGGAGTGACCTCGATATGCCCGGCGGCATTGATACCGAAGTATGGCTCGCCCCAGCCGTTGAGCCGGTAGAGGTCGGCGCTGGCGTCTACGGACCACTTCTCCACGGTCACCTCCTCAAACATGGTATCGTGCCCATTTTCTTTCATGCCAGCGCACTCAACTGGTCTCAGCTTCTGAGATAATGAGTTGGCGTATGCTCGACCGGACTGCTGCGGGTACCCTGTATTTGACGGCCTGTAGCCCTGCCCTCGGTTTGGGCAGTCAAGGCGACCTGGCGCCGGTGTCGCGGCGTGCATGTGGATTTGAGCGATGAACCAGCAGAGCACGACGAACGGCTTCAAGCAGGGAGCGGCCACGTTACATGTCCATCTCGGTTGCGAGTTTCGCTATGAAACCGCCGCCGGCGTGGAATTCGTGGTTGTGGTCGAGCCGCCACTCCACTCGGATCGCGCTCGGGAGCTGCGATCACAACGCAGCGCACAGCCCGAACAGCAGCTACGTCTTTATGAGGACGGGTTTGGCAACCGCTGCTGGCGGGTTACCTCCGCCGGCAATGCACTCACTCTGCGCTACGATGCAATGTTCGCCGTCCCTGATGCGCCCGATGAGGTCGATTTTTCCGCGCCGCAGGTCCGCATGGGCGAAGTGCCCGACGACGTGCTGCTGTACACGCTGCCAAGCCGCTACTGTCAGTCTGACCTGTTGCTCGACGATGCCTGGTCGCTGTTCGGTAATGGAGCCGAGGGATACGGCCGCGTGCAGGCGATCTGCGACTGGGTTCACAGCAACGTCACCTACAGCTATGACGGCTCCGGTCCTTCGGTCTCGGCGGTCGATACGATGGCGAGCAGGCAAGGTGTGTGCCGCGATTTCGCCCACCTGCCAGTCGCACTCTGCCGGGCGCTTAATATCCCCGCCCGCTACGTCTTCGGCTACCTCCCTGACTACGCGATCGAACCCGACGGTACGCCAATGGATTTTCACGCCTGGTTCGAAGCCTACCTCGGCGGACGCTGGTATACCTTCGACGCACGGCACAACATCGAGCGCATCGGCCGCGTCAAAATAGCCCACGGGCGCGACGCGGTCGATGTTGCGATGGTTACCAGCTTTGGCATGGCCAACCTGGCGTCGATGACGGTGTGGACCGATGCTGAGCGCGCCGTCGAACCCGTTGCTGGTGGCGCTGCGAGCCTTGACCAGGGATGAATTCATCGGAGCAGACCCCGTACCTGTCCACACGTGACATCGACTGGAACAGCGTCGGGAGCGCAACGTTAGAGGTGCGCCAGATGCTGAGGTATGAATATCCCGGTCCGATCGCCGATGTGCACCAGCTGTTAATGCTCGTTCCTGCCGATCTGATGGGGTCGCAGCGGTTGATCTCCCATCAGATACACGTCTCTCCTCAGGCGTTGCCCCGCTACAGCGAGGACCGCTTTGGCAATCGACTCTGCCAGATCACGCTGCCGCTGGTTGAGCGCGCCCTCGAATTTACGATCTCACTGCAGGTAGAACGCGACAACGACGCCGGCTTTGTTCTGCGAAATGAAGGCGAGCCGGCTATCTATGCCGTTGCGAGCCCCTTGACCGAGCCGGCAGAAGAACTGACATCGGTCGCCACCGC
>JBBRGK010000601.1:0-2410 GCA_038240805.1 Dehalococcoidia bacterium
AATCACGGCACTAACGAGAAGTGCCGGTACACAGTGTGAAACGGGGCAGCCTTTCGGCTGCCCCGTTTCTATTTAGCCATTTGGTAGCGAAATTGTTCAACCTCTTCTCCTAGCCGACCGCAACGTATCTTGCTCGCGACGGCCACGACGCCATGAAGAAGGGTTCCCTTCCTTGTCGATCCGGATCGCGCAGACTTTGTATTCGGGAATCTTTGCGGTCGGGTCGTAAACATTGTTGGTCAGGAAGTTGACGGCGTTGCCTTCCAGCTGCACGAAAGGCACGAACGTTTCTCCGACCCGTACTGCGTCCGTTACGAGGACGAAGGCTTTGATCTCACCGCGCCGCGAGGTTACGACGACGCTTTCTCCGTCTGCGATCTCCAGCCGGGCCGCGTCCTGCGGGTTTACGGCGATGCGAAGCTCAGGAAAGCGCTCCATCAGGCCGGCAACCCGCCGTGTCATCGTGCCGCCATGCCAGTGATAGAGCACCCGGCCGGTGTTGAGAATGAGCGGAAACCGCTGGCTCGGCATCTCGGCCGCGACCGGACCCTGCTTCACCGGGACGAACCGTCCCAGTCCACGGGGAAAGCTGTCGCTGTATAGTCGCGCGGTACCAGGATGATCGAGTGCCGGACATGGCCACTGGATACCACCCTCTCGCTCAAGCCGGTCATACGAGATACCCGTCAGCGACGGTGTTAGCGAAGCCATCTCATCCCAGATCTGCGCAGGGTGCTCGTATTCAAACTGCTGCGGACGCATCCCCAGTCTCAGCGCTATTCGCCGGCCCAGGTCGGATGTGATCTCCCAGTCGGGCCGCGAGCCGCCAATTGGTCGCAGCGCCCGGCGCACGCGCTGCACGCGACGCTCGCTGTTGGTGAAGGTGCCATCCTTCTCTGCAAAGCTCGTAGCAGGCAATACCACGTCGGCGACCTGTGCTGTCTCGTGCAGGAAGATGTCCTGCACGACAAGAAAAGCGAGCTTTTCGATCGCTTCGCGGGCATGGTGCAGGTTCGGTTCGGTGAGCAGCGGGTTCTCGCCCACGATGTACATGGAGCGTATCTCGCCGGTGAGCGCGTTCTCGACGATCTCGGTGGCCCGCATGCCTTCCTCGGTGGATAGCGGCGCTCCCCATGCGGCAACGAATCTGGCGAGTGCCTCGCCCGTGTAGCGCTGATAGCCCGGCAGAGCGTCCGGAACGCAGCCAGCGTCGCCACAGCCCTGAACGTTGTTCTGTCCTCGAAGGGGGCTGATTCCGTTACCGGGCCGTCCGACCTGACCTGTTACCAGGGCGAGGTTGATGAGCGCATGCGCGTTGTCGGTGCCATTCGTGTGCTGGGTCATCCCCATTCCCCAGACAAGGCACGAGCCGTCCCGCCCGGTTGGCCCGCCATGCTCGTGCGGCCTCGCGTAAAGTCGCGCAGCTTTCTGAATATCCTCCAGCGGCACGCCACACAGCCGGGCCAGATCGACAAGCGGCGTCGACTCGACGGCAGCCCGCCAGGCGACGAACTCCTCCGTCCGGCCTTCCACGAACGGCAGATCGGCGAGTCCCTCTTCGAGAATCACCTGTGCCATCGCGTTCAGCAGTGCGACGTCGGTGCCAGGCAATGGCCGCAGCCAAACTTCGGCGTAGGCGCACAGATCGATCCGTTTTGGGTTGATCACGATCAGCCGCACGCCGTGGTGGTCGATCGCGCGCCGTATGCGCGAGGCGACCACGGGATGATTGCTGCTCGGATCGCAGCCGGCGATCACCACGCAGCCGGCATCCTCGTAATCCTGGTACGAGTTGCTGGTCGCGCCCGATCCCACCTGTTCCAGCATCGCTTCCACCGACGGCGAGTGACAGAGGCGGGTGCAATGGTCGATGTTGTTCGTGCCCATCAGCAGCCGGGTGAACTTCTGCAGGACATAGCCGTCTTCGTTTGTTGCTTTCGCCGATGCAAACGCTGCGAAGCCGCCGCGATGCTCAACCAGCTTGTCGGCGGCGAGATCGAGCGCTTCGTCCCAGCTTGCCGGCTGCAGGACGCCCCCCTTGCGGATCAGCGGCGTGGTCAGACGATCGGGATGGTTTACGAAGGTCGTTCCGAAGCGCCCCTTGACGCAGAGCATCCCGTCACTGCTCTGGTTAGCCGGATCGTCGAGCACCCTCGCGATTACCCCGTCCTGCGTCTGCACCTGGATGCCGCAACCAACGCCGCAGTAGGGACAGGTTGTGAGCGTCGTTTCCGCTGCGACCGGCACGCCTGCTTTTGGCAGCAGGGCGCCCGTTGGGCAGACTGAAACGCACTGCCCACACGAGGTGCAGTTCGATTCCCCGATCGGACCATCAGCGAACGCGCCGACTTTAGCGTCACGGGCGACGCCAAGCATGCTGATCGCGCCGATGTGCTGCACATCGTCACAA
>JBBRGK010000602.1:0-2408 GCA_038240805.1 Dehalococcoidia bacterium
CACTTAACAATCGCGCGGGGCTGTTCAGACAAACCGAGCCACCTCTCCAATGCCGCGAGCCCCTGCGCAACGGCGCGCAGATCGACTTTGGGCAGGCGCCGCCGAACGTCACTTGGCGTGAGTTGCCAGCGGAGTTCGGCGAACGCCTGGCTGCGCGGACTGCGGAAGTGGGTAGCGTCATTCTGAGCGGTGCCGAGAAGCTGATGATTATCGGTGACGCGCAGCCCGTGAGCACAAGACTTGATTTTGCTCGCGCTACACCGGGCGTGCAGGTCGTCGAACCCGTCGATCTGAAGGATCTTATGCAGGCAGCGGTAGTCATCGATGCGGCGGCTGGGGTGCCACGCCTGAATGCTGCTCTGAAATTCGTCGCACTTGTGATGGCCGGCATCGTCGGACCGCTTGGCGCGCGCCTTGACGCGATTGGCCAAGGGGCGGTGCCTGATCCGGCGGACCTGGTGGAAGCGTCAAGCCTGAGGTTTGCCCAAGGAGGGGACCTCAGTGCCTTTCGCGACTTGCTGGACGCCCTTCAAGCGCGGCGCCCGCACATTTATCGGCCGCACATCCTCGCGGTAATGCTAGCGGCGCTTTCCCGCGCAATCGCGCGCGGGATGCCGCTGCTACAGGCAGCGATCGCGGAACGCGAGGCGCAGCGAACAAAAGGCCGCTTTCTGCCGGCGCGTGGCATAGGAAGCACCCTCCTCCTTAAGGGGCTGGAAAGTGATCGCGCCGTCATATTAAACGCCGACGACATGACAGCATCGCACCTTTATGTCGCGATGAGCAGGGCGTCGACGTCACTGACGATCATGTCGCGCGAGAGATTGCTCCCATGAGGGTTCCGCTCGCTGACTTGCCGGAGGATAGCGGTCCCGCGCTTTTCAGAAGAGCTTGTTGAAGACCGTTGGTGAGCTGTCTAGCAGCCGCCTCAGCATCTGATTTGCATAGAACATGTCCGGGCTCGCCTGAGCGGGCAGGACGATCACTGTGTAGTCCGGTGCGGTCTTTTCAAGCGTGAAAGTTACGAGGCCAACACCGTGGATCGTGCAGAGCGCCTTCAGGCGACTGAGGTCATCTTCGCTCGTCGACTTCGGAATCACTATGTAGCTCTTGTGCGAGAACAGGCGATAGGCGACGGCCTGACCGAAGGCGACGACCGGCTGATTAGGATCGATCTTGATCTCCGCCGAGACAATCTGCGGCTCGAATTTCAGGATGTCCTGCGCGCGTGGTTTAAGCACCCCGATGACGTCTGGCGTGCCCCACTTGCCTCTCAGCACGCTGCCGCCGAGTGAAACCGCCACGTTGACCTCTTCGGCAACGTCGGCGAGCCATACCGCAAAGCTGTCGTAGAAGTCCGACTCTAGCAGCGAGACCGTCGCATGCGAGGCAGTTTCAATCATTACGGGCTCGCTCGCAACCGCGTCGTCCTGTGCGATCGCCGCGCTGGATTGATCATCTTGATACTTTCGGAGCTGGTAGGTTCCTCGGGCAACCTTCACGATGTCATCAGAGCTCGACAGCAACACCTGCAGGGCGCCGTGGATGCTGTTCTGCGGCGTGTCCGTGGCGGAAGCGTGGATGAGCTTGAGCATTTCGTTCCAGCGGATACCGCCGGGCGACGCCTCAAGTGTCTCGATCGCTTTGTCCTGGATTTGTTTTCTGTTGAGCTTAGACATCGTCCCCCCGCACAGAACGTTCGCACGTCGGTCCATCGATTGGCAAATTTGGACTAACGTGAACGAAGTCATCGTGGCAGCAACTGGTTGCGTCGGCATCTTCGTTTGTGGCGGCACGGGGGAGTGTCGCAAGGGGAGGGAACGTGGACGCGCTGCCACAGTGGACGTCTAAGATCGACAAGCGTGGCTTGGACCCGCTCGGTAGGTGGCTTTTCCGTGGTCCCGGCGGAGCCATCGTCGTGCCCGCCAAAAGGGTGGGATAGGCTGGCGCAGTAAAACCCGACGGCCCTTTTTTTGCCTTAAGCTAAGTCTCGCAAAAAGGCTGGGATCCCCCAGATTTTTCGAATGGCCGCTGACGACATTTGGGTTGCGGCACTAGTCGCAATTAGCTCTAAACTGATGGAAAATGGGGGTCAGGGTGGTAGAGACGACTGAACAAGCTCGAATGAAGGACGTCGTCGACGAGGCAGGGGTCTCGACCGAGATGGATTACGAAGCCGACCTGCTCGGCAACATCGAGCAGGCGCTTAAGGCGCTTCAGGGCTACGGGGTCATGGCCCTCGAATTGATCCAGAACGCCGATGACGCAAAGGCGTCCCGACTTGTCTTCGATGCGCGAGACGACGCTCTAATCGTCGAAAATAATGCCACGTTCAGTAGGTGCAGTCTTAGCCGGAGCATATGCGACTGGCAGGCTGGTGGCGGACCTGATGGACGCAAGCAATGCAA
>JBBRGK010000603.1:0-2402 GCA_038240805.1 Dehalococcoidia bacterium
CAGTTGCCGTTTGCTCTCAAGTCGTGCCTGTCTGTTACATCGGCAAGGATTGAACCGTCACCCGATCCGCGACAATTCTTGCTTTGCCTCCGATCATCGTGCACACCAAACATATTTCCGTCCTCGCTGTAGCTTTAGCGATCTCCGCTGGAGCCCTTGTCTCTGTCTCGGCGTCATACGCGGCCCAACACAAGGAAGCCAAGCCTGCTGCCCGCAAGAAACCTTCCGCCGCTAAGCCTGCCCGTGCGCCAGTGGCCGCACAGGCCGCCACTCCCGGTGTCCAGCCGGTGCTGCCCGCCAAGGCATGGCTGCTGATGGACTTCGACTCCGGTCAAGTGCTCGCATCGGAAAACCCCGATGAGCCGCTGCCACCGGCGTCGCTGACCAAGATGATGACCAGCTTTCTGGTCGAGCAGGCGCTTCGCTCGGGCAAGCTCAAGAAGGAGGACCTGGTATCGGTCAGCCAGAACGCCTGGTGCCGAGGCTCGAGCACCGAGTCCTGCATGTACCTGCCGCTCAATAGCCAGGCCACGGTGATCGACATCCTGCGCGGCATCATCATCCAGTCCGGAAACGACGCATCCAAGGCGATTGCCGAGCATATGGCCGGCACCGAAGAGAACTTCGCCAAGCTTATGAACGCCGAAGCCCAGCGCATCGGCATGACGCACACGCGTTTCATGAACGCGACGGGGTTGCCCGACCCGCAGCACAAGTCGTCTGCGCGCGACCTCGCGATCCTGGCGCGCACCGTCATCCGCGACAGTTCGGACTTCTATCCGATCTATGTGGAGCGCGAGTTCAAATACAACAACATCAAGCAGGGAAACCGCAATGCCCTGCTCTATACCGATCCCACGGTCGATGGACTGAAGACCGGCCACACCGAGGAAGCGGGCTATTGCCTCGTCACTTCCGCCAAGCGCAACGGGATGCGCCTCATCACGGTGATTCTGAACACCAGGAGCATGCAGGCGCGTGCCGACGAGACGCGCACGCTGCTTGGGTGGGGTTTCAGCAGTTTCGAGAAGGTGACGCCCATCCAGCCCGACACGGTGGTCGGGACAGCCAAGGTCAATTTCGCCAAGGTGGACACCGTTCCTGCGGTTCTGGCGTCGCCGTGGACGCTGACTGTGCCGCGCGGCCAGCCGGTGCAGACGTCTGTGCAGATCAATCCGGATCTGGAAGCGCCGGTGGCCAAGGGCGCGGTGATCGGCAAGGTAGTCGCGACCTCCAATGGCAAGCCGGTGGGAGAAACCTCGCTCGTCGCACAGGCTGATGTAGAGCGCGCGGGTTTCCTGCTGCGTTCGTGGCAGCACGTGACCAAGTGGTTTGGCAAGTGACGCGGCTTTGCGCGGTTTTTTCGAGCTAGTCCCCTTCATTCAGTTGAGAAAACCCTAATCAAAACAATGGGCTCATGGACACCTCTCCTCATCGTTGATCCTCATGGTTTTGGCGGCCGCAGGTTCGACGCGATTGGTGTGCCACAGGTAGACCTTGGACGGGTCAACGACCCAGTGAGCCCTCTCATGCTGCTGCAAGCATGACCTCAACTTTCACAGCTTCATCGGGAGACTCGATCTGCCGTTCGTCCGTCCGGTCAATGACGCCCGCGAGCAGCAGCGCCGTGGCATCTGCGTGAACCGCCTTCACGTCGCGACCCACGCGGCGTGCCTCGGAGAAGACAATATCGGAATGCGCAATCCGATTGCGAACGACGAGCGTTGCCTACCACCATCGCCATTTCATGGGCAAGGTTCAGGCCATCGAATTCATCAGTTATGAGGCAACGCTGGAGCGCTTCCTGCAGGAGTGGGCGGAGATCGTGAAGTTGAACGCAGAGGTTTTCGTCAGCGCGCATCGGGCCAAATGCGTGACAACGTTGCCAGCGCCCATTCCTCGCTGACCACCTTCGCGTACTTCATCTGGAGGTCGAACAGATTGGCTTCGTGCGGCCGGGCATCGCGGTAGGCGCAGGCTTCGCGGATGACGAAAGGGCTGAAACCGTATTGCAGTGCGTCCAGCGCCCTGGCCAGTACGCAGCCGAGGTCGAGAAGCCGGAGACAGCGGCTTGCTCTGCTCGTAGGGTGGCGGCAGTCCGGTGGTGCGCAGGATGGCCGCGCGAATCCTCATGTCGTATTCCTGTTCGAATTGCTGTGCGCGCAGACGGTTTGCGCGGGCTTCAAAAACGCCGTCCGGCTGGTCCGGTTTCGATGGTATCGAGGAGGCGTCACGGGTCGAACAAAAATATTCCAAGTGTCCGAATCGGGGATCAGGCGGCCATGGCCGGACGTCTCGATGCGGGCCCGGCTGCGCTGGCGATGCCACTTCCACTCCAGACGTCTGGGTGCTTGCGCAAGCGCACGCTGCCCGGCTGTGGCGGGCCTATGCCCACCGAAAAA
>JBBRGK010000604.1:0-2388 GCA_038240805.1 Dehalococcoidia bacterium
TGATCGCCCTTCAGAGTCCCCGCAAACTCGACACCATCAGCGCTCAGGTGCTCAGCCATATTCGCAAACAGATTTTGTCCGGCCAACTCAACGCAGGGGAGCGTATCGACCAGAATGCGATCACGGCTGAACTTGGCGTCAGTATTATCCCGGTACGGGAAAGTATCAGACAGCTCGAGGCTGAAGGCCTCATTGAGAAACGGCCTCACCGCGGCGCTTTTGTCGCGGAACTCTCGCTCACCGAACTGCTCGACATTTATGCTATTCGTGAAGAGCTTGAGGTATTGGCGACTCGGCTCGCGGTCGCCCGGATGACGCCGCAGACTCTAGAGAGGCTTGGGTCCCTCGTTGTGGAGATGGCGACGGCGACGGCGGCCGGAGACCGCGCGGCGCTGTTTGACCTCAACAGCGAATTCCATTTTGCGATTTACAACGCCAGTCAGAATGAAATCCTGTGCCAGCTCATTGAGGGATTGTGGGAGCGGTCGACGGTTTACCGGCGCCGCTTCACCTTCATGCCCGACCGTGCAGCGCAGGCGCTCTCCGAACATCGGCAAATTCTGAATTTCTGCCGTCGTCGCGAAGCCAACGACGCCGGCGAGGCGGTGCGCCGCAATGTGGCGTCTACGACGATCGCCATCACCGATAGCGTCAAGCTGAAATGAAATCAATTGCGATGGCGGGAAGAAGCCATCACGTAACTGCGGCTGGCCATCCGTTATGACGGCGTTGGTTCGCCTCGATGCCTACGTGGCTCGCCTACAGTTGCCGCGGGCGCTAATCCTCGCTAACCAAACGATCGAGGCGCGTGAATACGTCATCGTCGAGGCCGAGGATGCCAATGGTTCGACCGGGCGTGCCATCGGCTACACGCGTGGCGCCCCCGTAGAGGCGGTTGTCTCGCGCATGTTGGTGCAGTCTTGGGTTGGCAGCGATCTCGACGAATATTCTGCGATCTACGAAAAAACGGTCCGCACGCACGGCTTTCAAGGCACCCACGGCATCTTCTGGCGGGCGCTCAGTCTTGCCGACATCGCCGTGCACGACCTGCTGGCCAAGCGTGATGGTGTACCGCTGGCGGTTTGGCTGGGCGGACGTATCCGACCGATATCCACTACTCTCGCCGGCTGCTATCCTTTGACGGACCAGACCGGAGAGGAACTGGAAGCGCTGTTAAGACGTATGGCCGTGCTGCCCAGCACCGGCATCAAGGTTACGGGCTCGGGCAACTACGTATGGGACACGCAGCGTCTGAAGACATGCCGCCAGATACTCGGAGGTCCACTGCCGCTGATCATCGATCTTTATAACGCGGCCCCCGATGCTGAATCGCTAATACCGTATGCGCGCCAGTGGGCCGAGTTCGGCATGGGATGGCTGGAGGATCCGTTTGGATTCGATGCTCTTGACGACCTCGCTCAACTCGCGACGGCGCTGCCGTATCCCGTCGGTGTTGGCGACGAGCAGGCGGGGGTGCAGCACTTCGACAATCTGATGCTGTATGGCAGGATCGGCGTGGTACGTTTGGACGCCACCACTTGCGGTGGTGTCACCGGGTTCCTGCGCATTGCCAGGCTCGCAAGGGCGCGAGGAGTCCCGGTATCGTGCCATGTCTTCCACCATCTCCACGCGCAGCTGGCTTCGGCGCTGGAGCAGGTCTCGATTGAGTACATGTTGCCTGAAAGTGGGGTCGATGCCATCGACAGCCTGATTGATGAAGATCTCGCCTGGGCCTCTGCGGGTATGCTGCCCTCTGACAGGCCGGGGATCGGCATCCAATGGAATGAACAGGCACTCCTAAAGCACCGGAGCAAGTCGTTGGGCTGAGTTTCGTCAATCGAGATCGAACCGGGCGAGCGCGCTGAGACCTTTGTCAATCATCTGGATCATCATGTCTATTTCGTCGTCCGTGATGATGAGAGGTGGTGCAAGAAGAAGGACGTTGCCCGGATGGACGCAGATTCCGATCAGGCCCGCGTCACGAAGGGCGAGACGGAACCGCGTACCTGCAGCCGCCCGATCGCGGTAGTCAACGCCTGCCGGCGCGTCCTTCATGATCTCCAGGCCCACGAGGAGCCCGCGTCCGCGCACGTGGCCCAGGTTCCGGTGCTGATGGGAAAACCCACGCAGCCCATTGAGCAACCGCGGTCCGGCTGCCAGCGCTCGTTCAGCAAGCCGTTCCTCTTCAAGAATGGCGATATTCTCGAGTGCGACCGCGCACGAGGGCGGATGACCGCCGTAAGTCTGGCCATGCGCGAAAAGACCATTTGGTCCGGTGAAAGCCGCCGCCACCGCACCGGAGACCAGCGTCGCCCCGATGGGCATATAACCCGAACTGAGGCCCTTGGACACCGTCACTATGTCTGCCAGGATGCCGGAGTGCTCGGT
>JBBRGK010000605.1:0-2384 GCA_038240805.1 Dehalococcoidia bacterium
CCCGACAGTTCAGTTAACCAGAGGGCCGCTGGCCTTGATGGTCGCGCCCTGCTCCGCTATCTCCGTAAACGACCACGAAACCATGTGCCCATTTGCGTAGGGCATCACGCCGTGGAAGGTGCGAGGCTCCCGGTCAAACACCATCGGCAGCCACAGCCGGTCGCTCTCCCACAGGTTGATTGCACCGAAACGCGACAAAGGCACCCACTCGAGCGTGCCTTCGTGGTTGCCCTCGCCCGGCGTACCGCTCCAGCGGTCGATGCGGAAAATGAAGCCGAACCAGTCCTCGCCGTCCTTGCCGAAGCCGGGCCACGAGATCGTGCCGCGAAGGCAGAGATGTTCTGCGCTAATGCCCGCCTCTTCGCGGATCTCCCGCCGCATCGCCGCGACCACGTCCTCGCCCGGGTCGATCTTGCCGCCGAGGCCGTTGTACTTGCCCTGATGAATGTCGTCGGGCCGCTTGTTGCGGTGAATCATCAGCGCCGCATCGCCGCTCTCTGACATGACGTACCCCAGCGTGGCGAGCACGGGAGTGTAGGGCATCATGCGGCTCCTTTTGCTGCCGGATTCCATGCGGGGAGTTCGCCTGGTCCGAGCCAGATCGTAGCATCATGAGGGAGCACGTACGCAGTTCCCAGAGCGGGCACGTTCTCCGTCCCGCGATACACTGCCACATGAGCCTGAGCGTCCACAGCGAAGGAGAAATGATGACGCAGGACTACTACTCGCGCGTGTACGCGGGCCAGGAGTACCTGACCCCCGGTGATCCGGAGATGGTCGAGATGATCGCGGCCGAGCGTGCCAGTGGCGATCCGGCGTTCGCGGAGCGGATCGAGAACGGCGTCGAGATCGATCGCCGCGGCGCGGCTACATTTCTCGACTACGCCGCCTTCGTTGCCCGAAAGCCGCAAGAGAGCCTCTTCGCATGAGCCAGACCGGCGGCTGGCAAGTCGATCTCGACGCGGATAATGAGGCGGTCTGCGCCGCTGTGGCACATGACCCTGTCTGGCACTCCTACTTCCTTTCCGACCTGGAGCCGCCCTTCCGGCGCTACACCCGCATCGCTCTGGCGCGGCGGGGCACGGAGCGGGCTGCACTGTTGGTGATCCGCGATCCGGCGTTTACGCACCTGGTTGCCTCGGGCGACGCGGACGGACTCAAATCGATTCTGTCCCTGGCTGACCTTCCTGCCGAGACGAGCATCCACGCGCGCCGCGAGCACATTCCGATCATCGAGCAGTATTTCGAGATCTCGGCGAGCAGGGAGATGCTGCTGATGGCCATCGAATCGGAACAATTCCGGCCCGCCAGATCCGGTGCGTCTGCCGTGCGGCTGGGCTTCGCGGATCTGGCGGCACTGCTCGACCTCTATTCCGGCTACGACGAAGGGACGTTTACACCTACTGCGCTCGACGGCGGCGTCTTCTTTGGCATCTTCGACGGCGGTCCGAGGGCTGGCGAGCCTCGGCCCAATCGGCTCGTCGCGGCGGGAGGCACGCACGCGGTGACGCTTCGCTATAGCGTGGCCACGGTCGGCAGCATCTTCACGCGCCCGGAGGCGCGCGGCCAGGGCTGTGCCACGGCGATCACCGGAGTAGTCGTGGCAGAGTTAGTCTCGCTTGGGCTGCGTCATATCAATCTGAGTGTGGCTGCGGACAACGCGCCGGCGATTACGGTCTACCGCGGCCTCGGCTTCGGCGCACACTGCAGCTTTCACGGTGCATACGCCCGGCGACGGTAAGGTTTATCTGTTTCGCCTGGAACCGCCCAATCGCTCGGAGTGACCCGGTGGGCGGAAAAACCTTGAGCGGGCGGGCGGCTTCTGCAAACATCGGCAGATGACCGGACTGCTCGTTCTGCTCGGAATGGCAATGGCCAGTGCACTGCTGGTGCAGTACGTGCGGCTGCCCTACACCGTCGTGCTCGTCGTCTTCGGCATCGCTGCGGGCACGGCCGGGCTTCGTGTTGGCTTCGCTGTCGACCGCGACTTGATTCTCCATGTCTTTCTGCCGCTGCTGCTGTTCGAGGCGGCGCTGCACGTCGATCTGGGCGTGCTGCGTGATACGTGGATTCCTATCGCCCTGCTTGCCGTCCCCGGCGTGGTAGTGTCGATGCTGCTGGTGGGGGCGGTGCTCCACGTGGGAATCGGGCTTGCGCTCGCACCGGCGATGCTGTTCGGAGCGCTTGTGTCGGCCACGGACCCTGTGGCCGTGCTGGCGACCTTCCGCCGGCTGCACATGCCACGACGGCTGCTGATGCTGGTGGAAGGTGAAAGCGTCCTCAACGATGCAACGGCGCTCGTGCTGTTCACGCTGCTGTTGCCGGTGGCGCAGGGTGGGACGTTTGATCTATTCGCAGTTGGTGGCCGGTTCGTTGTTGTTCTC
>JBBRGK010000606.1:0-2377 GCA_038240805.1 Dehalococcoidia bacterium
GTACGGCTCCATGCGGCGGAAGAAGTCGCCCATTTCACCGGGGAAGATTCCTGCCGCAAGTTTGGCACCATCCAGTGGTGCGATCGGCAGGAGATTGAACAGGCCAAGCACGATATTTATCACCACTACGTAAAATAGCAAGAACGACATGTACTCGCCAAAGCCGCGTGGATGGGTAATCGACTGGTTGGTGAGCGGAAAAAGGCCGAATTTGAGTGGGATCGAGAACAGCACGGCCATGATGAAGTTCGAGATCGGCCCGGCGACGGAAACGAGTGCCATACCGGCTTTCGGTCCATTTCGCAGGTTGTTCGGGTTGACCGGCGTTGGTTTGCCCCAGCCGAAGCCGACGAGCAGAAGCAGCACCGTTCCCGCAGGGTCGAGGTGAGCGAGAGGATTCAGAGTCAGGCGGCCCATATTTTGCGCTGTATGGTCGCCGAGCAGGAAAGCTACAAACGCGTGGCTGAACTCATGGAAGGCGATGCCGACGATGAAGGCGATGGCAAGGGCGATGATCAGCGTAAAGAACGCGCGTGGGTCGTTGCCGAGCTGGCCGAGCCGAAGGAGCATTGGTGCCTCAACTGTGCCTGTGCTTCGAGTGTAGCAGACGCCCTCGCGCAGCCCGTTTGTCTTTCGACGCAACGATCACGTTGACCTGCGAAAATGGGCGTTGCTAAGGTTGTGAGAGCGCCCAGCGGCATACGGCCGCGTGACGCGTGGGGAGCAGCAACTGAGCGCTCATCTCGAACAATCCATCCTGGACTTCGTCAAGAACCTCTACTCGGCCATCGGCTGGCCCGGCGTTGTGCTGCTGATGGCGGTCGAGAGCGCAGGCATCCCCGTGCCCAGCGAGATCATCATGCCGCTCGCCGGCTGGTTCCTGGTCCAGGATAAAGGGCACGGATTCGGCTATGTGTTGCTCGCGGGTCTGCTCGGCGGTCTCGGCAACACGATCGGTTCCGTGGTCGGGTACTACATCGGCGACTACGGTGGCCGACCCTTGCTAGAACGGTATGGACGATATCTGCTCATCAGCCGGCATGACCTGGACCGTGCTGACCGCTTTTTTGCACAGCGTGGATCGCTCGCCGTCTTCATCTCGCGTGTGCTCCCGGTGGTGCGGACTTTCATCAGCTTTCCTGCTGGCATCGCCCGGATGCGATTCAGCCTGTTCGTCGTGCTCACCTTCGCCGGTTCCTTCATCTGGTCGCTCGCGCTTGCCTGGGCCGGATACCTGCTCGGCAGTGACTGGAAGAAGATTAGCGACGTGATTCGTCCGTTTGATTACCCGATCGCGGCGTTAATCCTGCTCGGCATCGCCTGGTTTATCTGGCGACATGTCCACCGTTCGCGGGACGAGCAGGCCGGCAGCGGCCCTGCGGCTGGCACACCGCCAGCAGCACCGAAATCGTAGCGACTCCCTGGCTTATGCGTGACGTGTCGCGTGGACTTCGAATCCGCTCGTCCGCGCATGGTGCGTTTGTTCGGGGATTCGGTCTCCTGCTCATCGCTTTTGTTACCGCATGCGGAGGCGGCAAACAAAAGACTGCGCCAACCGTGTATCCAGCTGGCGTGCCACTGCTTGCGGTTAGCGAGGAAACCGGCGCGACCACCGAGTTCTGGCTGATTGATCCACGCGACCAATCGCATCGCTGGAAGTTCGCCACCGTGCCGCACCGTCAGGACTGGGGTGTACGCGCTTCCGTCGCCCCCGACGGCAAAACCCTGGTGTACACCGCCCTGGCGAAGGACTTCCGTGACCCGAACACCGAGGCTGATCTCTGGGCGCTGCCCGCCAATGGCCGCAACGCCCGAAGGCTTGCGACCGGAATCGATCTGCGCAGCGGGCTGGTCTGGTCGCCGGACAGCACGTCGGTAAGCTACAACCGCCAGACGGGTGCCGACGGCCAGGTGCGGCGGGTGAACGTGTTGGGTGCCGGAGATCAGCTCGTGGCGAGGTCCACGGCAGACAGTCGCTGGTACGTGATGGGCTACCAACCGGACGGGGCGACTGCGGTGCTCGCACATCTTACCGCCGCTGGAACCGAAGTCGTGACAGAGCGCGTTGGCGCTCCGGCAGGTGCGAGAGCAGCGGTTGGTGCAGAGTCCTCACGTGACTTTACGGTTTCGTCGGAGGGGCGTCCGGCGCTGCTGCTATTGATGGACGAAAACGGGCGAAAAGTGTTTCGAGCGGTGGCGGCTGAAACTGATGGGGGTTTCGCGCGTTTAACCAGTGGCGGCCTCGAAGATACCGGTATCGCCTGGGACCCCCGGACGCAGGAGCCAACCGTCGGGGTCGTTCCATTTGCCGGTGGTCCAGCCGGGCCAGCGTTTGCTGGAGTGCATACAATAGTGCCCCCCACCGGTTTCGATGTGC
>JBBRGK010000607.1:0-2360 GCA_038240805.1 Dehalococcoidia bacterium
GGCAACATTTCACCTCCTTCACCCGCAGCATCGAAAAAAGAGAGCGTCGAATCGGGATTGCATGCATGAACGGGTAGTGTCGTCACGGCTCCGGCTTTCGCCGAAGCAGCTTGCTGACTACCTTATACATCGCCAGAACGAGGCGCACCCGGCTAGCGTGAAGCCGGTCACGGCGCACCCTGTCAATGCGCCGTTGGCGGTACTGTGGCGCGGCTGAGTACGGTGCATGCTTGCCATGAGACGGGCACCGTCGGACGGCGACTAGCGGCAGATCGCTTCAGTTCAACCAATGAGGGAGCAAATGGCAGAGCATAACCACGAAGATATTGGCCGTCGCGCGACGTACACGACGCTCAGCGGCATCTTTCTCGCACTATTTGCCATGTTCTCGAAGCGAGAGAGCGACAAGGGGCACGAGTTCAAGTTCAAGCCGTTTGATCTGGCTCTGCTTGCGCTCTCGACGTACCGAGCCAGCCGCATGGTCGCCTACGACAAGATCGCCAGCACCTACCGTGAGCCGTTCACCAGCACCGTCCCGGATGAGTCTGGTGCGGGCGAGACGACCGTCCCCGAGGGCAGCGGCGTTCGTGCGGCCCTGGGTGAGCTGATCACCTGTCCGGTTTGCAACGGCACCTGGATCGCCGCAGCGTTCGTGTACGGTCTACGCGTCGCACCGAAGCCCGCCCGGATCCTCCTCGCCATTATGAGCACGGCCGGTGCGAACGAGTTGCTCGATGCCGCAGGCGAGGCGTTGCAATGGACCGGCCAGGCCAGACGCATAGAGTGCAGCGACCGATCATAGGCTCTGTACCCCGCCAGCGTCAGCATAAGCGCGGCCCCGATATCACACTCGGGGCCGCGTGCCGATGAATAGATTTCTGGTGCTCGTACGCTCGTGTGCCGGCTACCGTCCGTTTGCAGAGAGCGCGTAGCCGGAGGCGTCCGAACCGGCGCCGCTCTGCCTGACCGGCGCTGCGGTCCCCTGCACATGCAGTAGGTTCTCGACATCCTTGACGCCCGCAACGGCGCGGGCGCCGGTCTCGAACTCCGGGATATGTTCACCGAGGTCGGTCGTGCCACGCAGGGTAATTCGCCCCGCGTCGGCGCTGACGATGACTCTGCCCTTCGGGAAGTGCGGATTGGCCGTCAGCGCCGCTTCGACGTTTCTGGCGAGGGTGAGGTCGTTCGTCGCAGACGTGTCGCTGCGAACGGCCTGCGGAATCGCTGCTACCTGACCGCGAGGGCCGCGCCGCCGCTGCTTGCCAACCGTTCGCTTCACTTTCTGGACGAGCGTGGTTCGAGGTTGAGATTGCTGCCCGGCCTCGTCATCAGCGCCGGTTGCTGTCTCACTCGACTGACCGGCCTCATCGCCGCCTTTCTTCTTCATGAACAGGTAGGTCGCCGTGCCGGCGACCCCAATCACAAACATTGCTTTTAGCTTCATCGCATTCCTCTCGTCTCGCAGTTCTCGTCGATCGTTCGGACCTGAGCCGATCGTCTATTCGGGGTTCACGATGGCCGATTCAGCACCGTGTTCAGTCTTGCACGTGCAGCCTTTGCCCTCGGCGCAGCCGCGACAGCAGTACGTCTCGCGGTCTTTGGTGTAGCCCTGGCCGTCCTCGCCCTGCCACTCGTCCCGTGACATGCCGCAGTTCGGGCAACTCTGAATGAATGCCATCTACTTCCTCTTCTCCGTTGCTCGACAGGCAACGCCTCCGTAAGGCCGGACACCCTGAAGGCCCCTACTATGGCCTTCCTCGCGATGCTCTTGCATCTCGGTGCGGACTGCCACGTCTTCTGTGCCGCCATAGCGGTCCGGCCTCTCGGCAGATCGTACCGCGTGGTCCGCCCTCTTCTATCGCCTGAATGGGCTACGCAATCGGCCCGCGAAGTGACTATTTCTCAGCTGCTGCGGCTGGCCCTGCAAAATTACTTGCCTGGCCGTATATTCCTGAGAGCGCATCCTGCCTACTCATGCAAAAGGCCGGCACCATCGCCTGCACACCCGGCGGAGGCCAACGGAATGGAGCGTACGGAAGCGGAGAAGGTTCTGATGTCACACGGACTCGCCATCGGACGCCGTGATCGCATGGTCGTAATGTCGCTTCTCGCCGGGCTGCTCCTCGGGTTCTGGTCGAGCGCCGTCGCATCGGCGCAGACCGGAGTTCCCTCTGCGAAGTTCAATTACCAGGTGTACCCGGCAGGCTGGAACCTGGTCGCGTTCGGCGGCGCCAGCAGCGTTTCGAGCGATGCCCCTGGCGGTAGCCTGTACACCATCCAACCCGGCGACAGCGAGTACGAAGTCACGGATTCGATGCACGTTGTGCCCGGATTTGGATATTGGGTCTATGTGCCGGCGA
>JBBRGK010000608.1:0-2360 GCA_038240805.1 Dehalococcoidia bacterium
CGCCTACACCGTCCGCAGCCTTGCCGGGCTGATCCGCAATAGCGGCATCCTGCGCCGGGATAGTTCAGAGCGGACATCGGATGCGTATAAGCTCTACCGCCGCCGCGATGATGCGTCACATCCGGAGGACATCGAGGCACGCCTCTTCCGCAAGGCATATGCCTACGAGCCACGGATTCGCTTTATCGGCGTCTGGGATACTGTCGGCGGTCTCGGCATCCCTGTGTCGGGTCCATGGCTGAAGTTCCTGACCCGGTGGTGGCAGTTCCACGATATCAATCTCAGCAGCTTCGTCGATAACGCCTATCAGGCCCTCGCCATCGACGAGCGGCGTAAACCATTTCTGCCGACCCTCTGGGAGCAACAACCGCACTCCGAGCACCAGAATATGGCCCCGGCCTGGTTCGCCGGGGCGCATAGTAATGTCGGTGGCGGCTATGCAGATACCGGTCTAGCCGACCTGGCGTTCACCTGGATGCAAGAGAAGGCGCGAATCTGCGGGCTGGCGCTGGACGAGGAGTACCTGTTGAGCACGATTCATCCAGACGCGCGCGGCGAGCTACGTGACTCACGCATCGGCTTCTACACCCACTTCCCCTCCGTCGTACGCCCGATGGGGTGGGGCGTGCGCTCGAACGAAGTGGCTCACGCAAGCTGCGTAGACCGGATGCAACGGAGTGACTATGCCCCGCCAAACCTGCGGTCGTTCCTCTCCCGTGGCGGCCCGGTCGCACCGTCATCGTCCAACCCGCCAGGCCGGTAGATCGTGATTACTACGCCGGAGTGTCCGCAGCGGCTTTTTCGGGCACTGCGGCAGCTTCAACCGGTCGGGCGCGGAGCACTTCCGGCACATCGGACCGATCGAGGTAGACGCCCACAACGGGGCTGCCCAGGCTATGCGCATGCTGGATCAGGGCAACGCGATACCACGAGCCATCGCCAGCGAGGTCCACGAAGTCGCCCCCGATTGGGGGCCGGCCGAACTTGTGCATGCCAGCTCGTTTCCACGGCAGACTTGGTGCGCCGCGCGTGACGATCTCATGCTCGACCATGGGGTATTGGTCCGACATCGCGCTGCTCCTCCGAAAAGCTGCTTTTTCGTTCAGTCGATAATCGCACAGAACTGTCCAGAGGCGACACACAGTGCGACCCCGCTTCGGTACACCGCCGCCGAGCCACACTCGCCAGATCCGTGGCGACGTATGCGCGGGAAACTACCTTAGCTGACCGGGGCGGCGCCGATGTAGTCGCGGATGCCGAGCCGCTCGATCGTGGCTGTGGTCGGCCGGCCCGTTTCCTCGTTCCAGCCATGCTCGCGGTAGTAGCCGGTGACGATCTCGTCCTGCATCTCCGGGCTAACGCCCTTGTTTTTGATCAGGTCGTTCTGGAACCGCTTCGGCAGGGCGTCCGTTTCGCGGCCCAGACCTTCGCGCAGATTAAACAGTTTCGCCATCGCCAGGCCACGATGTGCAGCCAGCACGATCTCTTCCTGGTCGATGTCCCAGCCGGTCACTCCCTGAAGAGCGTCGAGCACCTGGGCATCGTCGTAATTGAGGAAGAAGCACAGCCCTGCCTGGTTGCGGAACGCGTTGCGATCGCCCGTCTGCCGCATATGGTCGCCGCCCGTTGGCGCCAGCATGTACGAGGCACGCATGTCGGGCATGTGGCGAGGGTCATGCATCGCCATCTCCATGCCCTTGATGGTGGTCAGGAACTCGTCACTGCCGCGCTGAATGCGCGCTGCAGCCCGCTGGGATCCTTCCGCCAGTACGTCGCCGAACCCCTCGCGGTAGGCGATCTTGCGGATCATCTCGACCACCATCTCGGCGTTGCCGAATCGCATCGGCTCGCCGCCAGTGTCGTCATCGGTGAGCAGACCCTTTTCGTAGCACTCGACCGCCCATGCGATCGTCGTGCCGGTGGAGATCGTATCGAGGCCGAGCGCGTTGCAGAGCTCGTTGCTTTTGCAGATCGCGATCAGGTCGTCGACGCCCAGTGTGTTGCCGAATGAGGCGAGGGTTTCGTACTCCGGCCCGCCGTACTTCGGGTCCACCGACCAGCGGCCTTTCGGGTCCACGGCGATAGCGCGGCCCTTCTCATCCACCTCGCGCTCGCGGCGCTCCTCTATCCGTACGACCTTCTTGCAGCGCACCGAGCAGGAGTAGCAGGAGGTCATCGCGATCCGGACCTGGTCGCGCACGGCAACCGCGTCGATCTCGCCCACCTGCTCGAACTCGCCATACTGGTAGTTCATCGTTGGCAGGCCGTCCTGGAGGTGCTTGCCAACCATCGAGGCGCCGGTGCCGAACTCGTGAAACGCCTTGTGCTTCTCTTCGAGCGTCTGCGCCACCCATTTGGCG
>JBBRGK010000609.1:0-2331 GCA_038240805.1 Dehalococcoidia bacterium
AACGGGTGCTGGCGATGGCGGCGGCGGCGTTGCTGCGGGGGTAAGGGCACGTCATCATCCGTTGGCCCCTGCCTTTTTCGTGCCCGCGACCTCTTGGTCGTCACAGGGAGTTTTTACGACGGGGCTAATTCTACCGGCCGCTGCGCAGCGCCAGGGTCCGTTGGGCGCGGATCGAGAACAGCACCAGCGCCACGATGGTGACCACGAACGGGATCATGCGGATGAGCTCGGGGGGGATCCAGTCGAAGAGCCCGGGCAGGACCGTGGTGAGGCCGTCAAAGGCGCCGAAGAGCAGCGCCGCCAGCAGCACGCCGACCGGATGGCGGGCGCCGAGCAGCACCGCACCCAGGGCGATGAAGCCGCGGCCCGCGGTCATGTTGGCGGTAAAGCCGATATAGTTGAACATGGCGAGTTGGGCGCCGCCAAGTCCGGCGAGCGCCGCCGAGACGACGAGGCTCCAGGCCCGCACGGCGCCGACCGGAATGCCGGCCGCCTCGGGCGCCGCCGGATATTCACCGACGCCGCGCAGCCAGAGTCCCCAGGGGGTGCGGTAGAGGAAATACCAGATGGCAAACACCAGGAAGGCGGCAACCCAGCTCAGGAAGGAGTGCCCGGAAAAGATCCCGGCGAGGAAAGGCCCGATGCCCGGAATGGCCGTCAGGAAGGAGAGGTCGACCGCCGGAATGCCCTTGGAGGGCAGGTTGATCGAAGTGCCCTTGTCGCCGCCGGTGGCGATCGAGAGCGCAAAGACGGTGCCGCCGGTCGCCAGCGCGCCAATGGCGAAGCCGACAATGATGATGTCCGCCTTCATGCGCAGATGGAAGAATGCCATGATGGCGCCGACGACGGCGCCGGCGCCCAGTCCGGCCAGCACCCCCACATACCACGGCGCGTAGGCCGAGGCGATCACCGCCGAAAGGCACCCGATGAGCATGATGCCGTCGAGCGCGACGTTGAGCGCACCGCTGAGATCGGCGATGAGGCCGCCCAGCGTGGCGAGCAGCAGCGGCGTCGAGGTGCGGATGACCGTAGCGAGAAACGCGGCGGAAAAGATGGTCGCGAGCAGCTGGTTCATTTCGGCGCGCCCCCGGTGGCGGCGGCGATTGTGCCTCGGCGCGCGCTGCCGAAAAACAGCCGCGCCAAGAAGGCCTTGCCGGGCAGGTTGAAGGATGAGGCGACCAAAAGAATGATGATGGCCGCAACCACGCTGATGACTTCCGCCGGCACGTCGGTACGGATGTTCATCAACTGCGCGCCCTGCCGCAGATAGGCGTAGAACAGCGCCACTACCAGCACGGCCAGCGGCCGGTTGCGCGCCACGATGGCGATCAGCACGCCTTCAAAGGCAAAGCCGCCTTCAAACAATACGGTAAGATTGCCGAACGCTTGACCCTGCACGAACATCGACCCCAGAAGGCCGCCGAGCGCGCCGGCGGCCGTCATGGCCGAAACCATGATGAAGTTGGCCTTGATGCCGGCATATTCGGCAAAGCGCGCATTGTGGCCGACGAGCCTTAGCTTCAGGCCCCAGCTGCTGCGATAGAGCGCGAACCACACCGCCAGCACCGCGACGATGGCCAGGATCACGCCGAGATCGATGCGGGTATTGGCAACCAGCACGGGATAGAGTGAGGTGCCGGGAAACTTCGCCGTGGTCAGCAGTCCGCTGCCTGGGGCCACCAGTTGCACGCGCACCAGATAATTGCAGAGTTCGACGGCGATATAGTTGAGCATCAGCGTCGAGACGATTTCGTTGGCGCCAAGCCTCGCCTTGGCGATGCCGGGGAAAAAGCCATAGATGCCGCCGGCGATCATCGCCGCAACAATGCCGAGCGGCAGGCCGAGCCAGGTTTGTCCGATCGGGGAGAGCGCTACGTAGCTTGCCGCCAGCGCGCCGATATAGAGCTGTCCTTGTACCCCGAGCGCGAATTGGCGCGCCTGGAACACCAGGCTGAAGGCGAGGCCGGTGACGGTGAGCTTGGCGACGTCGTCGACCCACAGCCCGATGGTCCGGGTCTTGGAAAACGGCGCGGTCAGCAAAGTCATGAACGCTTCGGCAGGCGTTTTTGAAGTGACGAAGATGATCAGGATCGTTGCGAGCAGAGCGATGACGACCGCGATCAGGGCGCGCGTCGCCTCGCGACGAATGGCGGCCCAGCGGGTTTGCGGCCGCATGTTGCCGGAGGCGGCCGGCGCGGGTGCAGTCATATGAGGCCTGCCTGCATTTCCGCGGGGGTTTGCACGGAAAGACCGAGCATATAGGTGCCCAGGGTTTCCGGACTGAGGTCCTCGCGGTTCCGGAAGGCGGCAACGATGCGCCCGCGGTAGAAA
>JBBRGK010000610.1:0-2318 GCA_038240805.1 Dehalococcoidia bacterium
CGGATCGTCACCTTCGAAGGCTTCGAAAGTGGCACCGGGATACTGCCCGGCGATCAGTGCCTTGAGCTCATCCAGGGCGGCTGTCACCTGCGGGTCGGTCAGTTTAATGTTGATGCTGTCTCGATTCATTGCCGCTCAGTGTGCGCTGTCATATGCCGTCAGCATAGCAGTGGCTGCAATCAGGACGTGCTGCCGCTAATCGCTTCAGGCGGATGCGCGGGGGTACGCTGGACGAGGACAAAACTCCGTGGAGGCAGCGTCGATGTTTATTGCCATGAACAACTTCAAGATCGCCAAAGGCCGTGAGAATGACTTCGAGCAGCAGTGGCGCAACCGCAAGTCATATCTGAAAGAGGTGCCCGGCATCATGCAGTTCGCCCTGCTCAAAGGCGATGACGAGGGCGAGTATGCCAGCCACACGATCTGGAAAGACCGCGCCGCCTTCGATGCATGGACGCAGTCGCCTGCCTTCAGCGCCGGTCATCGCCAGGGTTCCGTCGCCGGCGTCGTTGAGGGTCCGCCGCACATCAAGCTCTTCGACTCCGTGATGGTAGAAGAGTACGGACAGGGCTGATGTCACCCCCGCCGATAGAAGTGCACCAGCAGCGGCGCGGTGAACAGGATCACGATGCCGTAGACGCCGGCAACGCCTGCCGAGGCGGGCAGGATCGCCGTCGCGATCGTCGCGGCCACGCCGAACTCGCGCATGCCGGTGGTGAACACCGCTGCGCGAACGACGGCTTCTGGCGCCCGCATCATACGGAAGACACCCCAACCGGCGGCGTAGCCGGCCACGTTCAGCAGCAGACAGAGCGCAGCGATCACGAACACGCCGCGATCGAGCAGCAGCGGCCGGGCCGTGCCCGCAATGATGAACAGTAGCGCGATCACCGCCAGCGCCGCCAGCGCCGGCATCAGGCCGTCCAGCACCTCGATCAGTCCGGCAAACAGCGCTGGCTGGTCCCGGCCTCGTACCTGTTGCGTTGCCTTCGGTTCGCCGCCCTGCTGCGGTGGTCGCGCCTGATCCAGGCTCTCCCTTTCGCCCGGAGCGAGCGCGGCCTCATCCCTGTCGTCGCTCCACAGCGCCTGCGAGGCCGCTGCCTGCGCCCGAGCCACGCGCAAAGCGAGCATGCCGCGGAGCGTTGAAGCCGCAATCAGCGGCAGGCCCACGGCTAAGGTCAACTCCTGCAGCAGGACCGTGCGATCGACGGCCGCCGCGCCGCCCGCGTAGAGCGACAGCAGCCAGGGCGCAACCACGGTGCCCGCAAGCAACGAGGCACCGACGACCGCCGTGCCAAGCGCTGTATCGCCACCGGCCAGCAGCACCATCAGGCCAGCAGTTATCTCGGATGGAGCAACACCGAGCACGAGAATGCCGGTAGAGACCGTCGCACTCAGCGGCAGATGCGACAGCAGCAGCGCGAGCAGCGACAGCGGCCCGAACTGCAACAGCAACACGGCCAGCACCTGCTGGGGCCGGCGCAGCACGCCGGCAAGCCGGGCCGGCGGCACGGTAAAGCCGGTGGCAAACACCATTACGGCAAGCAGGTACGGCGTCAGCCCCGTCATCCGCCCACCGGCGTCCGCGAAGACAACACCGAGCACTGCGGCGAGCGGCACCCATACGAGCAAACCGCCGGTGACCAGTCCACCGAGCCGCTGCAGCGCCTTCATACAAGCAGCGCCGCAGATTCGGCGAGCCGCAGGCCATACAGCAACTCACAGATGTAATCTGATCGCCTTTGCATGTGCCACCACCGCCGTCCGAACCAGACAACCAAAAAGGGAGACCCATTCGGGTCTCCCTTTAGCATATGAAATCCAGGTAACTGCCCGACCGGATCAGCTCAGGCTTGCCTGTAGACGCTCGGCCTCTCCGGAGCGAAGCATGCTTTCCTCTTCCGGGGTGAACATCTGACCGCAGCCTTCGCAGCGGTAGCCCGTCGCCCGATCGTGCTTGCCAATGTCGTCAACGCTGTCCCAGCGGGGCGTCATTGTCGTATGCGGGCAGGTATGGTTATCGGTCGCGTCCAGAACGGCCGTCTTGCTGTCGCCTTTGCCGAAAAGCTTTGCCTTGAGTCCCATGATGGTACCTCCGTTGGGAGAATGATACGCGCTGCTTCATGCCTCGACTCTACTCCTATCGTATGACATCGCGATATATCTTCAAGAGTAGCACACGCCTGCGCCACGCCTATCTCTGCATCCAGTGCCAGCGTTTGCCAGTAAATTGCAACGATAGCAGCACTGATAGCGGCGCGGCCGGGCCTGCGATACAGTCAGACCAGCGCCCGGGCATCACTCTGGCCCGAGGAGAT
>JBBRGK010000611.1:0-2318 GCA_038240805.1 Dehalococcoidia bacterium
CAGGACGTGAGAAGCCGAGCGTGAACAACGAGGAGCCGCTGGTGACAAACGCCTCACGCAGCGGCTGTACACCGGCGCCCCAGAGGATCGCTGTGTAGCCAGCGGTGATCAGCACCAGCCAGAAGAACGGCAGCAGTAGCAGGGCGATAGGAGCGTACATGGCCAGAATGCGGTCCCGCCGATAGTACGGCTTCGTGGGGCCGGCGAAAATGTCGAACCCCAAACGAAGGCCGCTGAAGACCGCAGTCGTGATCAAGGTCGGCGCCGCGCGTGGTAGCACGAACGAGCGCACAGCCGAAATCAACGTGGAAGCGACGAGAGCCCCACCCAGGATAAAGACGAGTATGCGCAGTGCGATCATGAAGCCATATGCTTGCACAACCGGCCCCGCGCTGGAAGGCTCCTGTCTGCGAGTGATAGCCTTGTCATATGTTTCGAGGAGCGTGGCACGCCCGTTGGCGGTGCAGCAGACGCTTAGAGGAGAGAACCATTTATCGGATACTTGCCTCCATGATGCTGATTGCGACCCTGCTCACAGGCTGCAGTTCGTCGAACAATTCCACCGGCTCAACGACTGAGCTGCGCAACTGTATCGTTGCGCTCGAGCCGGCCTTCAAGGTCGAGCGGACAGCGATCTACGATCAGTTCCGCTCGATCATTAGTCGCAGTCAGGTCAACCTGCAGGACCCGTCAGTGACAGCGGACCTCGTGACGATAACCGGGGAGATAAATAAGTTCGACCAGGTTATCCAGGGTGCAACCTGCCAGAACGGCGGCTTTGATTATCTGCGAACCGTGCAGGGAATCTCGTCGGGAATGAAGAGCGCGATCAACTCGTTCAGTCAGGGAATCGCGAACCAGAACACGGTGCAGATCGGTCAGGCGGCACAACAACTCAGGCAGATCACGGCGCTGCTGAAGCACGCGGCAGACATCACCTCGCAGGTGAGATAGCGGAGAAACACGGCGTTGACGCAACGGGCCAGCGAGCGGACAGGCGGGGTTCACACCTGGCAATCGGCCGCCGCCTTTCTCCTCGTTGGTGCAATGTACGCCGTGCTGCCCGACCGGCTGCGGTTTGGACCGCGCTTCCTGATGCTGGCGATCGTGATCCCTCTGTTGGCGGGCGCCATCCTCACCCGGCGACGTGGACGCCATGACCTCACGCATCACATCGGCCGGTTGATGACCGGCGTCGTGACGGCGGCCCTGATCATCAGCGCTATCTTCCTGGTTACGCGGCTGCCCGGCGGCAAGGTACCGGGTTCAGAGCTTCTATACCAGGCGGGCCTGATCTGGGTGTCGAACATCCTCGTGTTCGCGCTCTGGTACTGGGAGGTCGATGGCGGCGGTCCGGGCGCGCGCAAGTTGGGGTCCTACCGCAGCGAAGACGTTGTCTTTCCTCAGTATCAGCAGGACCCGAACGGGCCGATCGTGCCGTGGATGCCGGAGTTCGTGGACTACCTCTTCCTCGCCTTCAACACGAGCACGGCCTTCAGTCCCACCGACACACTGGTGATGTCACGCCGGGTCAAGCTGCTCATGGTCACGCAGTCGATGATCTCGCTCGTCGTGATCGCCGTCATCGCCGCCCGCGCGATCAACACGCTGTAGCCGCTGACCGCGATGTATCCCGTACTCGCTAACCTTCGTAGACGATCCGGCCTCCCACGACCGTCATGAGCACACCCGTCTCGCGGATCCGTTCTGCCGGTACGCCGGAGAGATCCTCCGCCAGCATGACCAGGTCGGCGAGTTTGCCCGGCTCAATACTGCCCTTGATCTGCTCCTCGAACGAGGCGTAGGCGCCGTTGATCGTATACATCCGGATCGCGGTCTGAAGGTCGACGCGTTCGTCGGGGCCGCATACCTGTCCGTCCATCGTTGCGCGGGTGAGCGCCTGCTGAATGCCGAACAACGGCGCGTAATGCGTGACCGGCGCATCGGAGCTGCCGGCAACCGTCACGCCAATCTCCGTCAGGCTGCGAACGGGAAACATTGTGTCGGCGCGCTCCTGGCCGTAGTTGGCGATGTAGCCGTCGCCGAACTCCCAGAAGAAGGCGGGCTGCATGGCAGGCACGATTCCCTGCGCTTGCACCCGTCGTCGGAGGTCGGGCGGTAGGATGCCGCAGTGTTCGATACGGTGCCGGAGACCTTCGCGAGGGAACTCGCTCTGCGCCCTGGCCATCGCGTTGAGCGTCTGTTCAATCGCTCGGTCGCCGACTGCGTGGACCGTGCACTGAAATCCCTGGCGATGTGCTCTGCCGATCAGATCGTCGAGGTCGTCCTGGCTCCAGTAGAGGATGCCGAAGTCGTCG
>JBBRGK010000612.1:0-2312 GCA_038240805.1 Dehalococcoidia bacterium
GGGTGTGACTAAACGTTATGGAGGAATGGGCTTAGGCAGCTATGCCATTGTGGCTGGCACGCTGCGCACGCAACGTCAGCAGGGCTCGGCCACCGGAGACTGACCAGCGCGCCCCCGGTCGTTTAAGCCGTTGCTGGACCAGGTGTTTGGCGCTGCCCTCGACCGCGCCTGAGCCGACCGGCAAGCCCCGGGCCCGGAAGGCCGGATACTGCATCCGCGCCACATTACCGCTGAAGTAGCCCCGCTCGCGACGGAGCTTCTCCAGCGTCTCAGCCGTCAACCCCGGTGGGGCAGTCAACTGCGGCAGCACGACGTCAACGCCCGCCAGCCACAATGGCATAGCTGCCTAAGCCCATTCCTCCATAACGTTTAGTCACACCCATCCTCGACGAAGCTGCGGCATGCGCAGAAGCCCGCCAGGTTGGTGCGCTGCTGCGCCGGGAAGGACTGTATTACTCGCACCTGGCCAGGTGGCGGCAGCAGTGCGCGGCCGGTGGCCGTGCCGCCCTGGCACAACCCCGCGGTCGCAAAGCAGTGGACCTGCCAGCGAGTGAGCGCAGCCGGCTGCAAGCGGAGAACCTGCGCCTGAGCCGGCGCCTGGCGATCGCCGAAGAGATCATCGCAGTCCAAAAAAAAGTTGCCGGGCTGCTGGGCCTGAGCATGGCGGAGTTGCCGTCGCCCTGAGGGAGGTGGCGACGCTTGCCACGACGGCGAACATCAGCGCGGCCTGCGCGGCGCTTGGCGTCAGTCGTGCCAGCTACTATCGCCAGCAGCAGGGACCAACTCCTGGCCGAGTCCGTGGCGGTGGTCTTCAGCCTCGCGCCCTGCCCGCAGCCGAACGCCAGGCGGTGCTGGACCTCTTGCACGGCGAACGCTTCCGCGACGCCGCACCAGCAGCGGTGTACGCGACCCTGTTGGACGAAGGCCAGTATCTGTGTTCTGAACGCACGATGTATCGCCTGCTCGCCGAAAGCGAGGAGCTGCGTGAGCGTCGCGAGCAAACACGGCATCCAAAGTACCGGCGCCCGGAACTGCTGGCCAGACGCACGAACGAGGTCTGGAGTTGGGACATCACCAAACTGTTAGGACCAAGCAAATGGACTTACTTCTATCTGTACGTGATCGTCGACATCTTCAGCCGTTACGTCGTCGGCTGGATGGTAGGGCATCGGGAGACGGCCGAGTTGGCTCAGGACTTCATCGGTGCGGCGGCGGCCAAGCAGGCGATCGCAGCAGACCAACTGACGCTGCATGCAGACCGGGGCAGCTCGATGACCTCCAAGCCGGTGGCGTTCCTCCTCGCAGACCTTGGGATCAGCAAGAGCCATTCACGGCCGCATGTCTCAAACGACAATCCCTACTCAGAGAGTCAGTTCAAGACGTTGAAGTACCGGCCGGCATTCCCGGCGCGGTTCGCCTCCATGGAGGAGGCGCGGGCCTTCTGCCAGGAGTTCTTCTCTTGGTACAACACGCAGCACCGGCACAGCGGCATTGGCCTGCATACGCCCGAATCGGTGCATTATGGCTTCGCCAGCGAACGCCAGCTCGTCCGCGCCGAGACCCTGACGGCGGCGTACGTCGCTCACCCGGAGCGGTTCGTGCGCAAACCGCCGACGCCGCCCGCGATTCCGCAGGCAGCCTGGATCAACAAGCCGGCCTCACCGGCAGACGAGGAGGACCCGAAATGACCTGACCAAAGCTTCCCTAATTACCACAAAAAACTGTCTCAACAAGGTTGACAGGTTCCGGCACGCCTTTTCAGCTATCACACGGGGGATGAGGCGATGGAGGCAGCCGAATTTCGCGCCTCGCGTGCTCACGGCTCTAATCAGTTCGGCAGCTGCTCGCTGTCGCCAGCTCTCTGCCGCTGAAAGACTGTGGTGTACGCCGCAGCGCCAAGAGCCGTCTCCGGAGCGATCCTTGAAGCGCTGGCTCCGCAGCTTGAGGCAGTGTGTCTGGCGAGTCCATTTGCGATCGGGGCGTGATACAGTGCAGCGCAGAGCCCCTCGGCAGTGACTCACCCACGTGGAACCGCCGAGCCTTGCGGACGTAAGTCATCGCGCGGAGCGCATAAAGCTACCGCCGGCTACTGCGGCCCGCCCCACTTCATAAACGCTCGAATTCGTCGGCAGTTATTCCTGCCTGACGTAGAATGCTGCGCAGCGTCCCGGCAGCGACCTCACGATGTCGCGGCACGATAGCGGTGAGGACGCTCTCGTCATTGGATTTGATGAATTTTACGTGGCTGCGCCGCTGCCTCGCCTCGACAAATCCCGCAGCAAACAGGCCCCAGCGTACCTCGATGTACGCCA
>JBBRGK010000613.1:0-2309 GCA_038240805.1 Dehalococcoidia bacterium
GTGTCGATGCGGTCCGCGATCACGTCCGGCTGCAGGAGCAGGTTCTGCAGGAAGCCGATATTGGTGCGCACACCTTCGATGCGGAACTCGCAGAGAGCACGGTAGGTCGCGGCCACTGCGACGGCGAAGTCGGGCGAAGGCGAACGGCAGATCAGCTTGGCCAGCAAAGAATCGAAATTCGGGTTGGTGCGGAAGCCGGCGTAGCCGCAGCCATCGACCCGCACACCGCGTCCCGACGGCACTTCATAGGTGGTAAGAACGCCACCGGCGGGGCGCACCGTGCCCGTGGCATCGATGGTCTCGGTGTTGATGCGCACCTGCACGGCGTACCCCTGCGGCGTTGGCACCTGGCTCTGCAGCAGCCCGACTTCGGCCAGCGAACGTCCGGAGGCGATCTGCAGCTGTTTCTGAACAAGGTCGAGTTGCAGCACTTCCTCAGTGACCGTGTGCTCGACCTGCAGCCTGGCGTTGGCCTCGATGAAGGCGTAGGAAGCGCCGTCGCCGGCCTGCGCATCGACCAGGAACTCGAAGGTGCCAAGGCTGCGGTAGCGCACGGCGGCGGCCATGTTGACCGCGGCGGTGGTAAGCCGTGCACGCAGCGCCGGTGAGATCGCGGGGCAGGGGGCGATCTCCATCAGCTTCTGGTGGCGCCGCTGAATGCTGCACTCCCGCTCCCAGAGGTGGGTGACCACGCCGGAGCCGTCACCGACGATCTGCACCTCGACATGGCGGGCGCGCGGCATCGCCTCTTCGACGTACAGGTCGCCGTTGCCGAACGACTGCATCGCCTCGGAGTGACAGCGCGTGTAGGCCTCCTCGACCTCGTCCACGCCGGTCACCAGCCGCATGCCCCGCCCGCCGCCACCCGCCGCAGCCTTGATCATCATCGCGCCGCCATCACCGAGGGAGACGAGGAACTGTCGCGCCTGCTCGGCGGTGACGGAGCCGGGCGTGCCCCGCAGCACCGGCACACCGCTCCGCACGGCCAGCGCGCGCGCCTGGATCTTGTCGCCGAAGATGGTCAGGGTCTCCGCATCGGGGCCGACAAACGTCACACCTGCCTCGGCGCAGCGCCGCGCAAACGCGGCCTGCTCGCTGAGGAAGCCGTAGCCGGGGTGAATGGCATCGCAGCCGTGTGCGCGGGCCGCGTCGAGGATCTGGTCGATGTCGAGGTAGGCGGCAGCGCCGGTACCCTGGAGGGCGGAGGCCTCGTCGGCGCGGCGCGTGTGCAGCGAGCCGGCATCGTCGCGGGAGTAGACGGCCACCGTGCTGATGCCGAGATCGGCAGCGGCACGCAGGATGCGCAGCGCAATCTCGCCACGGTTGGCAACCAGGAGACGTGTCACCATCAACACACTCTTCTCTGTTGTATTCGGCACCGGTAGGGCCAGCGTAGGGGTGGCGGTAGCGGCATTAGCGTCTGCTCTTCAGCCGCGGATCGAGCACGTCGCGCAGCGCGTCCCCGAGCACATTGAACGAGAAGACCGCCAGGCCGATAGCGATCCCAGGGTAGATCGCCACCCCCGGCGCCCTGCGCATAAACTCGCGCCCGTCGAGCGTCAACATCTGGCCCCAGGACGGAAAGGGCGGCGGCAGTCCGAAGCCCAGGAAGCTGAGGCTGGCTTCGAGCAGGATCACCGCGCCGATCCGCACCGAGGCGCTGAAGATGATCAGCGGCACGACGTTGGGGAGCACGTGCTGGACCATGATACGCAGGTCGTTTGCACCGGTGACGCGCGCTGCCTCGACGAAAGGACGCTGGACCGTGGTGAGCACCTGGCCGCGGATGATGCGCGAGCCGCCCGGTCCGCCAAGCAGGCCGATCGTGATCACCATCTGCCAGAGGCCGGAGCCGAACAGCCCCAACAGCGCGATCAGCACCACGAGCTGCGGCAGCGCCTGGAAGATATCCACCACCCGCTGGAACAGCTTGTCGAACCAGCCGCCGTGGTAGCCGCTGAGCAGACCGATCAGGCAGCCGATCGCTTCATTGATCGCAGCGGCTTGCCCGTCGTTGACGCGCCGGTTTACTCTCACGGAGCGGAACGCTACGCATTGTGGATCGTATCGCCGCTGCTGTACAACCGCGCAACCACGGGCCTATGGGCGAGGGGGATCTGCCAGCATGTTCACACGGGTTCTGGTGGCGAATCGGGGCGAGATCGCCTGCCGGATTTTTCGCACCTGCCGGGCGCTGGGAATCGAAACGGTCGCCGTCTACTCCGAGGCCGAGGTGGATGCGCCGCACGTGCGTGCCGCGGACGCCGCTGTCCTGGTGGGTCCGGCGCTGCTGGCGGAGAGCTACCTCG
>JBBRGK010000614.1:0-2303 GCA_038240805.1 Dehalococcoidia bacterium
CGCGGACCGAGGAAAGCGGCTTCACGGCAGACGACATCGCGCTCGTGAAGATATTTGCGGACCAGGCTGTGATCGCGATTGAGAACGCGCGGCTATTCAACGAACTTGAGCAGCGTAATCACGACCTCGCCGCATCATTAGAGCAGCAGACGGCGACTGCGGAGGTCTTGAAGGTCATTGCCGGGGCGCCGAATGACCTGCCACAGGTGCTCGGGGCGATCTGCGACAGCGCGATCCGCCTCTGCGGCGCCTCCGATGCCTTGATTCAGCGGGTCGAGGGCGATGAGCTTGTCTCAGTCGCCCTGCGGGGTGTGTCCTGGGGTGGACTCAGACCGGGAACACGGATTGTTATCAGCCGCAACTTCGGGCCGGGGCGCACGGTGCTCGAACGCTGCCCGCTGCAAATCTTTGATATGCAGGCGGAGTCTGAAGACGAGTTCCCCCGCGACGTGAGGTTCGCCCGGCGCGTGGGGACACATACGACGCTGGGTATTCCGCTGCTGCGTGACGGCGAGGTAACCGGCGTCCTCGTCGTTGCCCGCAAGGAGGTACGAGCCTTCAGCGAAGCCGAGATCGCGCTGTTGCAGACGTTCGCCGACCAGGCGGTGATTGCGATCGAGAACGCGCGGCTGTTCGAGGAGCTGCAGCAGCGTTCGGCAGAGCTTGCGCGTTCGGTCGGAGAGCTGAAAGCACTGGCAAGCGTCGGCCAGGCCGTTAGCTCGTCACTCGATCTCGATGAAGTGCTCTCGACCATCGCCGCGAACGCCAACCGGCTGGCCGGCACCGATAGCGCAGTCGTTTATGAGTATGACGAGCAGGCCGGCGCCTTCGAGCTGCGTGTGGCGACCAACGCCCAGGATGATCTGCTGGCGAGTCTGCGTGTGCGGGCGCCGCGCCTGGGCGAGGGCGCAGCCGGGCGTGCGGCCGCAGAGCGCCGCCCGGTGCAGATCGCGGACCTCGAGGATGGCGATTACCAGGGGCGGCTAACCGAAGATGTGCGGCGGGCAGGGGTCCGCGCCCTGCTGGCGGTGCCGCTGATGCGCGAGGCACGAGTGCTGGGCGCGCTCGTCGTCGCCCGTCAGTTGCCGGGGGAGTTCGCGTCCGAGGTGGTGGAACTGGTGCAGATCTTCGCCGGCCAGTGCGCGATCGCGATGCATAATGCTCGCCTCTTCCGCGAGCTTGAGGAGAAGCGGCAGGAGCTGGCCGACGCAAACCGGCATAAGAACGAGTTCATGGCGAACATGAGCCATGAGCTGCGCACGCCGCTCAACGCGATCATCGGCTACTCCGAGATGCTGCAGGAGGAGGCTGAGGAGCTTTCGCAAGAGGTGTTCATTCCTGACCTCGGCAAGATCCACGGCGCGGGCAGGCACCTGCTGGCGCTGATCAACGACATTCTCGACCTCTCCAAGATCGAGGCCGGCAAGATGGACCTTTTCCTCGAAGACTTCGCCGTAGCTCCGCTGGTCGCTGAGGTCGAGGGCACCATACTGCCGCTGGTGGAGAAGAACCGCAACCGGCTGGTCGTGGACTGCCCCGAGGAAACCGGCGTCATGCACGCGGACCTGACCAAAGTGCGGCAGGCGCTGTTCAACCTGCTGAGCAACGCCGCCAAGTTCACCGACCACGGCGTGATCACGCTCACCGTGCGGCGTGAGCAGAACGGTGGCGACTATCTGACGTTTAGCGTCTCGGACACGGGCATCGGCATGACCGCAGAGCAGCAGGCGCGGCTGTTCCAGGCGTTTACGCAGGCCGAATCATCCACGACACGGCGGTTTGGCGGCACGGGCCTGGGCCTCACGATCTCGCGCCACTACTGCCAGATGATGGGCGGCGAGATCACCGTGGAGAGCGAGCCGGGCATGGGGAGCCGCTTCACCATGCGCCTGCCGGCGGCAGTGCCCGAGCCGCCTCTCGCCCAGGTGGCTGTGCAGCCCGCAACTGCCGGCGACGGCGCCCTGGTGCTGGTGGTGGACGACGACCCGGACACAAGGGACCTCGTACGTCGCTCGCTCGACGGCGACAACTGGCGTATTGCCGAGGCCGCCGATGGCATCGCCGCTCTGGCAGCGATCGAACGCGAGCCCCCGGCGTTGATCGTCCTCGACCTGATGCTGCCGGGCGTCGATGGCTTCGCTGTGGTGGAACGCATCCAGGAACAGCCGGCGCTGCGTGGTATCCCGGTCATCGTCCTGACAGCGCTGGATCTGGACGAGAGCGATCGCAAACGGCTGGCTGGAGGGGTGATGCGCATTTTCCAAAAGGGCGCTTACGAGCGGGACGAGTTGCTTGGCGCCGTG
>JBBRGK010000615.1:0-2301 GCA_038240805.1 Dehalococcoidia bacterium
GGTCGAAGTCGTCGCGGCGCTGTCTGCGGCCGGCGAGGGACGGCCAGGAATGAGAGCGCCCAGCCCGCGGCCAAGTCCGCCCTTTCCACGAAACGCACCACGCCGGGCGCTGCTCGCTTCTGAGTCGCCTCCGGGGCGAGCCGCAGCTGAGCGCAGGGGTTCCTGCTCGGGCGTATCGCCATCCCGCCCGCCGGGGATTCGGGTCATCGGGTCACTCGCCTGGCGAGCAGCTCTCCCGCAAGCTCTGTGTAGGCGACGGCGCCGCTTGAGCCGGGCGCGTAGGCGACGATGGACAGTCCGTGCGATGGCGCTTCGGAGAGCCGCACGCTGCGGGGCACCACCGTTTGGAACGTTTGCGGAAAGTGACTGCGGACCTCAGCCACCACCTGCTGGGCCTGCGTGGTGCGCGGGTCGAACATCGTCATCACCAGGCCTTCGAGCCGCAGCCTCGGGTTGAGGTTCTCCCGCACCCGCTCGAGCGTGCCGGCGAGGTGTCCGAGTCCTTCAAGCGCCAGATACTCGCACTGCACAGGGATGATCACCTGGTCGGCAGCGGTCAATGCGTTCACGGTCAAGAGCCCCAGCGAGGGCGGACAGTCAAACAGGATGAAGTCCCAATCGCTGCGCAAAGGCTCGATCAGCCGCCGCAGGAAGAACTCGCGCCCCTCAGCATCTACTAGCTCGATCTCCGCCCCTGACAGATCGGGCGATGACGGGATGATCTGCAACCCCGGCTCGGTCGTGCTTGTGATCACACTTGCCATTGCGGTCTCACCCGCAAGCGCCTCGTAGAGGGTGCCGCCGGCTGCCGAACCACCGAGCCCGCTGGTCGCGTTCGCCTGCGGGTCCACGTCGATCAGCAGCACCCGCTGTCCACGCCGCGCAAGGCAGGCGCCCAGGTTGATAGCGGTCGTGGTCTTGCCAACGCCGCCCTTCTGGTTCGCAAGCGCGATCACTTCCGCGGCCATGCCAACGGCCTCCCGGCCTTTGATGCCAATAGTCTTTCGGCCTGCGTGCCCACCGTCTCACGGCCTGCGGAGCCAACGGCCTCGCCGTCGCAGGTCAGGGAAGGCGTACGGGGGTCAACTGCACCGACCCGAACGCCGTCAGCCGCTGCTCCACCTGAGCGCGTGTAGGAGCGCCGTCGATGCCGGTGGCTTCAACGACGCAGCCGGCGGCCGCGGTGGCAAAGCGGGCCGCGACTCCTACGTCAGCCGTCTCATGGTAGCGGATCAGGAAGGCAGCCGCGAAGGCATCGCCGGCTCCGGTTCCGTCCACCTCGCGCACCGGCATTGCGGCGATTTCGTACCAGCGTCCCTCGAAAGCGATGCGGGCGCCGGCATCCCCACGCGTCACCGCGAGCAGCGGCACCTGTTGCGCCCAGCGGTCGAGCACAGGCTCAACGTTCTCGGACGCAGTGCCCAGGTCCTCGTCGCTGAGAAAGACGACCGACAGCCTGCCTAACAGCGGTACTTCATCCCAGGTAGCGGCATCGATCGCCACCATGCTGCCATCTTCGCCGAAAATTCGCAGCCAGCCCTGTACCGTCGCCCCGCGCAACGCATGCGGAAAAGAGTCCAGCAGCGAGAGCTCCAGTTCACCGACAACAGGGCCGAACAACACGACAGGCGTGCGGCGGAGCACCGCCGGCACGGCGCCGGCTGTGAGCACTTCGGCGCGGCTACGGAGGTACTGATCGCGGCGGCGGCCGAACCAGCGATGCTCCATGACCGTCGTTTCGTTAGCGGGCAGGTTGTGAATCTGCACGCCGGCAAGCTCTGGTGGGAACTCGAACCCGGCAGCGGCACTGGTGAGAATGGCAGTACGCAAACCGAGCCGCGCGGCCACGGCAGCCGCGTAAGAAGCCGTGCCGCCCGGCCGCAGCTTGTCGCCGACAACATCCTGGGTCACGTGACCAGCGACGAGAAACTCTGGCGTGTTGCCGGAGGCGTTCGACAACGGCTACTGCCTGGGGGTAATCGCAACCTTGCGTGATTCGCCCTCGCCAATGCTGACGGTCTGCACGTCGGGGTCATCAGCGAGCGCGATGTGGACGATACGCCGTTCGGCCGGCGGCATCGGCTCAAGCGTCATCGCCTGGCCGTTCTGCCGCACACGGTCGGCAATACTGAGGGCGAGATCACGCAGCGCATTCTCGCGCCGGCGGCGATAGCCTTCGATATCGACGCCGAAGATGCTGCGGGAGCGGGTCTGATGGTTGACGATCAGGTTGACCATGTACTGGAGCGCCGCCAGCGTCTCGCCGCGGCGGCCGATCAGGAGGCCCATGTCCTGGTCACC
>JBBRGK010000616.1:0-2297 GCA_038240805.1 Dehalococcoidia bacterium
TCGCCGGCGCCGAAGTTGCACATGCTGGTCGCCATCGACCAGGAGTCGATCGATATCCTCGTCGGCGATCTGCTGCCGGAGGGCGTGCTGCTCGCTGACAGCGTCTTCAACCCGAAGGCGCCCGACGGCGTGACGATGATCACTGCTGACCTGACCAAAATGGCGCGCGAGCTTGGCAACCCCGTTTTTCGCAACATGATCGCTGTGGGCGCCTCTGCGCAGGTGCTGGGCATTCCGCTCGAGCCGTTTCGGCAGTATGTGCAGGAGAAGTTCGGCCGCAAGGGCGAGGCAGTGGTGCAGGGCAACTGGACTGCGCTCGATATGGGCGCGGCCATCGCACGTGAGCAGCTTGGCGATCGGGGCTTCCGTCTGGGAGAGCCCGACGGCCGTTCGGATCGCCTGCTCGTGACCGGCAACGACGCTATGACCCTCGGGGCACTGGCTGCGGGCTGCCGCACCATCTTCGCCTACCCGATTACTCCCGCCTCCGAAGTGCTCGAGGTTGGCGCGAAGCTGTTCCCGAAGTTCGGCGGCGTCTCGGTGCAGCTTGAGGATGAGCTGGCCGCGATGGGCGCCTGCATTGGCGCAGGCTTCGCCGGAGCGCGAGCGTTGACCTGCACCGCCGGGCCCGGACTCTCGCTGATGCAGGAGCTGCTCGGCCTCGCGGGCATGACGGAGATTCCGCTGGTCGTGATCGATACCCAGCGCGGCGGTCCTTCGACGGGTATGCCGACCAAGCAGGAGCAGAGCGACCTGTTTGCGATGATCTTGGGCGGCCACGGCGAGGCGCCGCGCATCGTCATCGCTCCCGGCACCGGTGAGCAAGCGTTTTACGACGCGGCAATGGCCTTCAATATCGCCGACAACTATCACTGCCCGGTGCTTATCGCGTCCGACCTTGGCCTCGCGCTCTGGCAGCAGACAGTGGACCCGTACGACATCAGCAAGGTCGTGATCGACCGCGGCCCGATCGTCGACCAGGCAGAACTCGACAAGATCGGCAGGGACGGCTTCGAGCGGTACGCCGACAGCGATACCGGCGTCAGCGCCCGCTCGTTCCCCGGCATGCGCAATGGACAGTACCTCGCGACGGGCGCCGAGCACGGCCGCACAGGCAAAGTGACTGAAAGCGCCACAAACCGCGTTCGGATGATGAAGCGCCGGTTCAAGAAGCTGGAGAAGATCCAGGTCGGCGGGGTCGAGTTCCCCGGCGTTATATATAACGGTCCTGATCGCCCGGATGTGCTGCTGATCTCGTACGGCTCAACGTTCGGCGCCGTGCTTGAGGGGGCGGAAAACCTTGCCTCTGAGGGGATCTCGGTCGGGACCTGTCAGGTGCGGCTGCTGAACCCGTTGCCTGTTGAGGAGCTAACGCGGCTGGTCGAATCGGCCAGAACCGCGATCGTGATCGAGAATAACTACCTGGGCCAGCTCGCCTACCTGATGCGGGCCAACCGGGTGCCATACGCAAATGTTCAGTCTCTCAACAAGTACGACGGCACCCTCTTCCGCGGTGACGAGGTCACCGAGAAGGTCAAGGAGCTGGTCGCAGAAGGGGTGCGAGCGTAATGACTACATCCATCGCAGATTACAAAACGGCGGAAGAGTCCTGGTGGTGTCCCGGCTGCGGCGACTTCGGCGTGCTTGCGGCGCTGCAGAAAGCGCTGCAGGAGCTCGGCGTTGCCCCAGAGGACGTCGCGATCGTGGCTGGTATCGGCTGCTCGGGCAAGATCGGGAACTACGTTAACAGCTACAACGTGCACGTCACGCACGGTCGCACGATGCCGGCTGCGCTGGGCCTCAAACTCGCCAACCGGGAGCTGACCGTGATCGCCGCTGGCGGCGACGGCGACGGTTTCGCAATCGGCATGGGTCACTTTATGCATGCCGTCCGGCGCAATCCGGATATCACCTACATCGTCATGGACAACCAGATTTACGGGCTCACAAAGGGCCAGACATCGCCGACCTCCGGCATCGGCTTCGAAACGAAGTCGACGCCAGGCGGCAACATCGAGCACACGGTTCGGCCATTGCAGCTCGCTGTCGCAGGCGGCGCGACCTTTGTGGCCCAGGGTTTTAGCTCGAACCAGAAGCAGCTGGTCGAGCTGATCAAGGCGGGAATCCGGCATAAGGGTTTCTCGCTCATCAACACGCAGAGCCCGTGCGTGACCTTCAACAAGGTCAACACCTACGCCTGGCTAAAACAGAAGCTGGTCGATGTAGAGAAGTTGGAAGGCTACGACGCCTCCGACCGGATCGGCGCCATGAAAATGCTGATGGAGCATGATGAGATG
>JBBRGK010000617.1:0-2291 GCA_038240805.1 Dehalococcoidia bacterium
CGAGGAAAGGGCGGGCTTGGGCGCGGCCTGGGTGCTCTGATTCCCGGTCGTCCCTCGCCGGCCGCAGACAGCGCCTCGACTACTTCCACCGGTGAAGTACCCGCTAGCACCGCTCCCGATGCAGCTGCGACAGCGAATAACAGGGAGCAAGCTGAACGCGCCGGCCCGGTCACGATCGATATCGACCTGATTGCGCCTAACCCGCAGCAGCCGCGCAGCCGAATCGATCCCGAGCAGCTGGCGTCGCTCGCCGGCAGCATCCGGCCGCACGGCCTGCTGCAGCCGCTGATCGTCAGCCGAGTTCGAGGCGGCCGCGGTGTCAGCTACCAGTTGATCGCGGGCGAACGCCGCTGGCAAGCCTCGCGCGCGGCAGGGCTCACCCGCGTGCCGGTCGTGATCCGCGAGGTGACGCCGCAGGAGCAGCTTGAGCTGGCGCTGGTGGAAAACATTCAACGCGCCGACCTCAATCCGCTGGAAGAGGCGCTGGCGTTTCAGCGGCTGGCAGGCGAGTTCGGGCTGACGCAGGAGGCGTTGGCGCAACGGGTGGGACGCGGCCGGGTGGCGGTGGCGAACACCCTGCGCCTGCTCGGTCTGCCGGACGAGATCAAGTCCAGCCTGGCTGCTGCCGAGATCAGCGAAGGCCATGCCCGTGCGCTGCTCGGCCTCGCGGACGTGGGCAGGCAGCGGCAACTCTGGCAGCAGGTGAAAGAGCGTGGTCTCTCAGTGCGGGAGACAGAAACCCTTGTGCGCACACTGCGCGACGCGCCGCCGGCCGGGAACCAGCAGCCGCTGCCTTCAGGCCGTCCGGCAAAAAAGCGGCAGGACCCTGACGTCGCCGCGCTGGCCGAGCGGCTGCAGAGCACGCTGGGAACTGCAGTGCAGATCAACCGCGGCCGCGCCGGCGGCAAGATCGTGATCAACTTCTACAGCGATGAGGAATTGAACTCCCTCGCCGATCGGCTGCTTGCCGAGAGCAATAATTTTTGGCGCTGAACGCCGCCGAGAGCAGCAGCCTGCGCACCAGATGAGTTGTACAAATGTGCACGACATAAGGGAGTGACGATGTCGATCGATGCGAGACTGGCCGAACTGAACCTGACCCTGCCTCCGGCGCCGAAGCCGCTGGCGTCATACATTCCGGCAGTGCAGACCGGCAACCTGCTGATCATCTCAGGCCAGGTGCCGATCGAAGGCGGCAAGATCGTCACGCCCGGCAAGCTCGGCGCCGAGATCACACTTGAGCAAGGGCAGCAACTGGCCCGGTTGTGCGTGTTGAACGGTCTGGCTGCGGCGAAGGCCGCCATCGGCTCGCTCGACCGGATCAGTCGCGTCGTGCGCGTCGACGGCTTCGTCGCCAGCGCGGACGGATTCACGCAACAGCCGGCCGTGATCAACGGCGCGAGTGACCTGCTGGTCGAGATCTTTGGCGAGGCCGGCCGTCACGCCCGCGTCGCCGTCGGCGTCAACGAACTGCCGCTCGGCTGCGCCGTCGAGGTGGAGTTTATGTTCGAGGTGAAAGCGAACTAAACGGCCAGGTTACAGACGTGCCCCGGCGACCCTTCTGTGACCGTTCCCTGTGGCGGCGCGCCGCTATAGGTCAGATCGGCGATAATTGAAGACGGAGTGGTACTACAACCTCACGGGGAAGCCCGCTGGCGTAATCATCCAAGACGGCCTCACACCGTTTCCCGTTACCGTGCACGAAGCCCACGACTCAGAACGGGAGTTGTGGTGGCAGCGCGCCGTGGCGGCTTACCCCCCCTATGCTGAGTACCAGCAACGCACCCAGCGGGTGATTCCGGTGCTGATTGCCACACCGGCGAGATGTGGCTGCGTCGCGAACCTGTCTGCGACGCACGGTCCCAGCTGTCGCAGAGCCAAGGCCATAACGGTCGATGCCGGCGTTTATAGGGCACCAAGGTGCCCTCGCCAGCACGTGGGGCAGACTGTCTGGTGGTGCCCATAATGGTCGTTATGGGGAACAGGGCCGACTGGCGAGTTCCGGCGTGATACGAGACGTTGCTGTACGCGAGGCAGGACCGAAAGGCTCGGGTGTCTATGCCCTCCGGTCCTTCGCAGCCGGTGAGTTCATCTTCCGGCGGCGCCACGGCCAGGTCGTGCGGAACGAGGACATCTCGCTGCTCTCAGCAGACGACCAGCGGCATCTCTGCGAGCTGGATTGGTCCACTAGCGCGGTGCTCCTGCCACCGGGCTGCTACCTCAACCACGCCTGCGACCCCAGTGCCATACGGAGCGGCGTCAACGTCTACGCCTGGCGAGCGATTCAGGCC
>JBBRGK010000618.1:0-2280 GCA_038240805.1 Dehalococcoidia bacterium
ACGCAATGCCCGGTCGCTGATGGCGGCCTGGGCGGCTGGCCTCCGGATGCCACTGGAGCAGGCGATCGCCTACGCGCTCCGGCTGCCGTCGCCGGAGGACGGATCTGGCCGGGGCGGAGAGCTGTCACCGCGTGAAGTGGAGGTCATCCGTTTGCTCGCCTCGGGCCAAAGCAACCAGGAGATCGCCGATATGCTCGTGCTGAGCATCAAGACCGTGGAGCGGCACATCGCCAACATCTACGGCAAGATCGACGCCCGCGGCCGCGCCGGAGCCACCGCCTACGCCATCCGTCACAGGCTGACCTAGCACTGCGGGCTGCATGAACAGCGATGCCTCGCCGCTGCATAGGTCCCCGCTGCTTCACCAACCCCCATTTTTTGCCGCTTCGCCGCGAATGGGGGTTTCCCCCGATGGTGACAAGGGCGGCCCGCTATAGCCTCGTATTCGATGCTGAACACGAAGCTGCGATCGAGGAGACACAGGCTATGGCACGGTACACACGGCTTTTCCTGATCGGCGGACTGGTGATCGGGCTGGGGTTGCTGCAGGCGACTCACACGGCACGGGCAGCGCCCGACGATACGGCGTCTGTAAACGCGGGCTTTAAGCAGGCATGGATCGCGCTCGACGTTGATCGATTGCGCTCCTACCTTGCGGACGACGCGATCATCACCGATCCGGCGTTCGGTACCTTCCACGGGCCAACCGAGTTCGGCGCCTTTGTGCAGGGTTTTATTCTTCAGAACCCCGGGCTCAGCGTGTCCTGGAGCGAATCTGCCGTTGTCCTGGATACGGCGGTGTATCGCGGCTTCTTCACCTCGGACGCAATCAGGGCGACCGGCGCCAACCGGGTGATCGAGATCGACACCATGGTTGTCTCGCAGGGGAAGGTCATCGCCGTGGTCGGCCAGCTGGACCTCTCCGACGCAGATACGGCCAGATTCGTGGCCGCGCTCAGCGGCAGGTAAGCGTTGAACTGAAAACAATAGAGGAGACAGAGCAATGGTTACAGCTATCGAGATACCCGAGTCCGCGATCGATACACTTCGCACCGCCCTGCGCGGCGGCCTGCTTTCGCCAGGCGAAGACGGCTACGAAGCGGGGCGCGCCGTCTGGAACGGCATGATCGACCGGCGACCGGCGCTGATCGCCCGCTGCACCGGCGCAGCCGACGTGGTTGCTGCCATCAATTTCGCCCGCGAACACGAACTGCCTGTAGCGGTTCGCGGCGGCGGGCATAACGTCGCGGGCAGCGCCGTCTGCGAAGGCGGGCTCGTGATCGATCTCTCGCCAATGAAGGGGATCCGCATCGATCCCGTCAAGCAGACTGCCCGGGCCGAGGCCGGCGTGCTCTGGCAGGAGTTCGACCACGAGACTCAGGCGTTCGGTCTGGCAACGACGGGCGGCACCGTCTCCACGACAGGTATCGCCGGACTCACGCTGGGCGGCGGTGTCGGCTGGCTGATGGGCAAGTTCGGCGCCACCTGCGACAACCTGCTGTCTGCGGACGTAGTCACAGCAGACGGCCGCCTGCTGCACGCCGCTGCCGGAGAGAACGAGGATTTGTTCTGGGGTCTCCGTGGCGGCGGCGGCAACTTTGGCGTCGTCACGTCGTTTGAGTACCGTCTGCATCCGGTCGGTCCGATCGTGCTCGGGGGTATGATCATGTACCCACTGGCAGAGGCGGGGCGGGTGTTGCGCTTCTTCCGTGAGTTCACCAGCACCGCGCCCGACGAGTTGACCGCCTACGCGGCCCTCCTGACGGCGCCGCAGGGGATGCCGGTTATCGCGATCGCCGTCTGCTACGCCGGCCCGGTCGAGGAGGGTGAGCAGGCCGTAAAGGCGCTTCGCTCGTTCGGCACTCCGATCGCGGACCTGCTCGGCCCGTTGCCGTACAGCGTGCAGCAGTCGCTGCTCGATGCGGCGGTGCCGTCGGGCCGTCGCTACTACTGGAAGTCGCACTACCTGAGCGAAGTCGCCGATGATGCAATCGACGCGATTGTCGAAGGCTTCGCCAGTGCGCCGTCACCGTTTTCGATCCTCCTGCTCGAACACCACCACGGCGCCATCAGCCGCGTGCGCCCCGAAGTGACAGCGTTCGCGCAGCGTTCGAGCCCGTACGACCTGATCGTGATCGCGGGCTGGGAGAACCCGGCGGAAACCGGGGCGAACGTCGCCTGGGCGCGCGAGCTGCTGGCGGCCACCCGGCCGTGGTCCGACGGCTCGGTCTACGTTAATGTGCTGGACGCGGACGAAAGCGAACGCGTACCGGCGGCCTA
>JBBRGK010000619.1:0-2276 GCA_038240805.1 Dehalococcoidia bacterium
GCGGGCCGTCAGTCCTTCGGTCAGGGGATAGATCGGTTCGTGCAGTGGGAAAGATGCGATCTCTTCCGGCGCCACGACATAGTCGGGATGCGCCATCTGCAACTTGTCCTTGAAGCGTTCGATCCGGCCGCTGAGAATTCGCTTTGCCCCCACCGGCAGCAGGCCAGCCAGGTAATCGGCGTGGGCGCGAAAGAACACCAGCTCCATCAGCGAGGTTTCGTCCGACACCACCACTTTATAAGGCTGGGCCTTTATCCGATTGGGGCGATGCTCCAGTATTGTCACCTCCACGGTGGCAATACGCCCCGCCTCGGCCGCCGCCAGCGTGGGTCGGTAACTGCGGTCCACCACCCCCACCGGCAGGTCGAACGCCAGGTCCACCAGCCGCGGCCCGGCCACCTTGGCGATCAGTTTTTCCAGCTTGGGGCCCACCCCGGCCAGGGTGCGGATCTCGGCAAACAGGGGAAAAAGAATCGCAGGGCGCATGGCGGGAAAGATAATAACCGCCGCCCGTTGTTCTGAAAGTGACGCGAGGCTATATCCCGCCCCATGACAGACCTTGAACAGGGTGGCTCTTCGGAGAACCGCCGGAAACGGCTTTTGTTTCGGGCCCAAAGGCGCGGCTTCAAGGAGGTCGACCTGATCTTCGGCGCCTATGCGGGAAGTCACCTGACGCGGCTGGACGAGGCGGGCCTGGACCAGTTCGAGGCGCTACTCGCCGCCCCCGACCAGGATGTCTATGCCTGGCTGCGTGGGGCGAAGGACGTGCCGGCCGACCATGACAATCCCGTCTTCGCCGGATTGAAGGCGGTGTGCGGACAGCAGACGCCGCGCTGGAACAGCTGATTGGACCGTCTCGATACCATCGCCAGGCAGCAGGGCAGGCTCACCGTCTCGGGTGCGCCTCAGGGCTATGACGCCTATATCGCGGCGGAGGCGGCGCAGCGGCGCGCCAAAGCTGGCGAAAAAGGTCCCGTGCTGTTCGTGGCGCTGGACGATGTGCAGGCCGATGCGGCGGAGCGGGCACTGCGCTTCTTCGCGCCCGGGCTGACGGTGCTGGCCTTCCCGGCCTGGGATTGTCTGCCTTACGATCGCGTCTCGCCAAAGCCCGACACCGAAAGCCGCCGCCTGGCCACCCTGGCGGCGCTGGCGCGGGGCGGCGACAAGCCGTGTGTTATCGTCACGACCATCAATGCCCTGCTGCAGCGGGTGCCGCCGAAATCCGCCATCGCCACGGCTAGCTTTGCCGCGAAGAACGGCGCCGAAGTGGACCGCGACGCGTTGGTCGCCTTTCTGGCCGGCAACGGTTACGTCCGCGCCGGCACGGTCCGCGAGCCCGGCGACTTCGCTTTGCGCGGCGGCATTGTCGACCTGTGGCCGCCGGGCGAGGAACAGCCGCTGCGGCTGGATTTCTTCGGCGCCACCCTGGACGCCATCCGCCGCTTCGATGCCGAGACGCAATTGTCCGACAAGAAAGCCGTGCCGGAAGTGGCGCTACTGCCCGCCAGCGAAGCGCCGCTGAATGCGGCGGCGATCAGCCGCTTTCGCACCGGTTATGTCGCGGCCTTTGGCGCGGCAGGCGATGATCCGCTGTATGAAAGCGTCAGTGCCGGCCGCAAGACCCAGGGCATGGAGCACTGGCTGCCGCTGTTCTACGACCATCTCGACACCCTGTTCGACTATCTGCCGCGCTGCCTGGTGCTGCTGGGCCATCAGGCCGAAGAGTTCAAGACGGCACGGCTGGAACTGGTGCAGGACTATTACGAGACCCGCGAACAGTTCCGTCAGGTCAAGGACGACAAGCACGCCATCAAGGGGCCGCCCTACAAGCCGCTGAAGCCAGCGGCGCTGTATCTTACCGATGCCGACTGGAAAGCGGCGCTGGGGCGCAACATCGTGCGCGAGCTCACGCCCTTCCAGGCGCCCGACAGCATGACCAGCCTGGACGCCGGTGGCCGGCTGGGCCGCGACTTTGCGCCCGAACGCCAGGGCGGCAATCTCAGCGTATTCCAGGCCGCTGCCGATCATCTCAAGGCGCAGCAGGCTGCCGGTAAGCGGGCGTTGATCGCCAGCTGGACCGAGGGCTCGGTCGAGCGCATGGGCGGGGTGATGTCGGACCATGGCGTCACGCCCATCCGCAAGGTGGCCGACTGGCCCGAAGCCCTGAAGCTGGACGCCAGCGCCTTCGGTATTGCCTGCCTGGGGATCGAGCGCGGGTTCGAGGCGCCGGGGTTCGTCATCCTGTCGGAACAGGACGTGCTGGGCGACCGCATGGT
>JBBRGK010000620.1:0-2269 GCA_038240805.1 Dehalococcoidia bacterium
TGAGGAGTTCGGCCGGGGTGCCCGCTTCTGGGGCGAAGGCTTCCAGGACGTCGCCGGCCTCTACCAGGCGCAGACCCATCACCTCGCTGAGCACGGTGGCGACATCCGCCTCGGGGCCGCAAGTCAACGGACCGGTGCACGCTAGCGGCCATCCCGCTGGAGGGTGAACTCCACATGGTCCTGGTTACCGGACATAGTCGGCCGCGGCGGGATGAGGCCAGGTACGGACGGCTGGTTTGTAGAGCATCCTGCTGTGCTGCGGCCGGGTCGCTGATGGGTGCCTCCGAATCCCGACACGATCTGCGGCTGAGTGCCAGAGATCGTAGTTGTGCGCCATGGCCGTTGACCGCCGTCCCCTGATCACGCCACCGCTTCTGGAGAATGCTCGGCGCCGTATTGCTCGGTCACGGCGGCTGCACTCCGCAGGCGCCCTGCGTGGGAGCAGCCGCCATTCGCCAGTACATGGACGTGGGTTTTGGAAGGCATCGATGCACGACGCTCGTCAGCGCAGTGCACGCTTCTCAGTCGTCGGACGCGCGGTCGTCACAGCGGCTTGCCGAAGCGACAGCACCACTTGAGTATGAATGCCACGCAAGCTACGCCACAGAGAGCGGAGAGTACGGCGCCACAAATTTCAACGAGCGACGCCCAGACCCCTGCGTATGCGGGTCAGGCTCAGAAGTGAGGAGGGTAACCCGCTCATCCCTGCCCCATTGCTGACTCGGTAGGAGTGTCTGGCGGATACTATAGGGCCAGCGCCCGCTCGCAGTCTCAGCCAGTAGCAGCCATTCTCGCGAGCCGCCGACAACAATCAGTGCGTGCCGTTCCGTTGTTCTGCACCTCGTGGGAGGACCTCGCGTCGCAAGGCGTTGCGCGGCGGGTGGGCCTGACCATGTACGGGGCGGAGGTGTACTGGGTGTAGAAACGACGGTGCCACTCACGTTGCTCCAGGGGTGTGCTCCTTCCGGAATCCGGACCGTCGCTTATCATATCTGCGTGCTCCTCGTGATTGACGTGCTCTCTTTGTAAAGACGTGTCCAGCGGCGGCCGCCGCTGGAGAAAGCATTCCGTGACTGTCTCGACCTCTGCCAGCGCCAGCCTGCGGACCGGGCTGACCAGCCGCCTTTTCCAGGTGCTGGCCGACCCAACCCGCCTGCGGATTGTCCAGCTGCTCTTCGACGGCGAAAAGAACGTTACGGAACTCGTGCAGCTGCTCGGGCTGCAGCAGGGCCGCGTCTCAACTCAACTCGGTTGCCTCCGCTGGTGCGGCTTCGTCGAAACACGGCGTGACGGTAAGTACGTCTACTACCGGATCGAGGACCCACGGGTGCGCGACCTGCTGAAGCTGGCCCAGGCCCTGCTCGCTGACCACGCCGGCGAGGTGGCCAGCTGCTTCCGCCTCGGGGCCGAAGAACTGCTGTAAGGGCGGTCACGCGCTCCACCTGGCTTACCCGTACAGTGTGCCTGCGGCTCATATATACTCATACACGGATATGAATCATGTACCGATGCCGGGGAACCCGCGCAGGAGAGCACTGAGATGTGTCGTAGCCGAACCTCTGGCTGGTGGTTCCTCGCCCTGCCCGCGCTGGTCTGCATCCCCTGTCTGTTCCTGCCACTGTTCATTGCCGGCGGTGCCGCGGCCGCGTCGGTAGCCGGTGGACGGCTGGGCGGCGCGGTGGTCGCCGGCATCATCCTGTTGGTGGGCTTTGCTGTGAGCGCGGGCGTCTATCTGATTCTCCGCGCCCGTGGCCGCCGTGCAGCCGCCTGCTGCCCACCAGATCTTGCTTGGCCGGCGACTTCATATAAAGAGACGGCGGAGGACCCGGAGCAGCCCGTTAAGGAGGCGACCCGGTGACGACAGTACGCACCAGCCGCCATGACCTCGTCATTCTTGGCTCCGGTTCGACCGCGTTCGCTGCGGCGCTGCGAGCGGCGGAGCTGGGCAAGACCGCAGTGATGACCGAGCACCGTGTCATCGGCGGCACCTGTGTCAACCGCGGCTGCCTGCCGTCCAAGAACCTGATTGAGGCTGCCAGGCTCTTCTACGATGCAGCACACCCGCGCTATCCTGGCCTGACCGGGCAGCGCCTGGCACTGGACTTTCGGGCGCTCATCGCCCAGAAAGACCAGGTTGTGCACGACTACCGGGCCAAGAAGTACGAGAGCATCATCGGGCCGGAGAAGCAGATCGAGATTGTCACCGGCGAGGCTCGCTTTACCTCTGACCGCACCGTTTCCGTTGGCGGCCGCGTGCTCGAAGGGGAAC
>JBBRGK010000621.1:0-2263 GCA_038240805.1 Dehalococcoidia bacterium
TCGCCGAATCGCAAATATCCGGGGAAAGACAATTTGGGAAGAGCTCGTACATCAAAGGCACGGCCGCCACGATCTGGCGGGGTCTTTGCGATCCTTGCTCTTTCGCTAAGAAATACGCTCTCTAAGCAACTCCCGTGCCGCCCTCCTGCTGCTCAAGCGCAAACGTCATCTGCTGCTCCGTGAATTTCGACTTCTTCATCGGCCAGGTCCTCCTGCATCATGCAAGCCTAGCCGGAAAAACCGTCATTCAGACGGTCTGAATTCCGGGGAGGAGCCGGATTCCGGGGAGGAGCCCATGAGTCACCCCCTCGGCCCGCGGTATCACCCCAATTGTTCGCCGCGAGGCGGCCCAAGTGCCCTTGGACTAGCGCCGGCGATAGAGCTCGAATCGCCCGATTGGACCATCTTTCACGCCAACCCGCTGATACCATTGGTCTAGTTTGGTCGCGAACGGGACCACCGGATCGATGTAGACATCGCGGAAAATCACGACGAGCTTCGGCCGGTGCTCGGCAGGGTCGAAAAACGCCCGCGTCGTCTCGAGCCCCTCGGGTTTGATCGTGCCACTGAGCGGGTAAACTCCAGGCATCAGCGGCCGGGCGGTAGTGGCGAGGATCAGCCCAAAGATGCGGCCAAAGAAGGCGATCGTCTTGTCCGGCTCAGCCAGCGGGGAGACCTGCTTTGCCATCCAATCAATGACTGCCACCTGGTCGGGCTGCCCGCGGAGACCAGCGTAGGCCCCATCTGCCACGACGGTGTCGGGTCGCGGCCGATCTGGCGGATTGCCGTAGTAGAAGAAGAGCGACGTCGCCAGGATTCCGGTAAGCCCCGCCCCGTAGGCGATGATCGTGCTGCCAAAGGAAACGCGGCCGGTTGGCCGCAACGCGGCGAGCGATACAGCGGCCGCAGGAGCGGCACCGACACAGAAGTTGAAGAGGCTGTTGGTCGCGGTCGCCATTGTGGTCAGTCCTGCAACGAACGAAATCGCCCAGACCAGGGCGATGATCTGTTCCTGCGGTGCCGCCATTTTGCGCCACAGCGCCGGAACAAGCCCGAAGCCGGTCAGTGCGATGATGGTGAGTGCGTCGTGGGAGCGGCCAAAAAGGCACGGAGGGCGCGTGAGCAGCACGCCTACCAGAGCGGCGATCGCCACGGCCGTAACCGTCGAGCCGATGCGGTTGCGGATCACTCCGACTACGACCGCAAGGACACACGCGGCAGTAAACGTCGGGTTGTGCTGCAGCAGACCGAGGCTGAAGTCGATCTTGCGCGGCAGATTGCCGACATCGTTGATAGCGGACAGATAACGGGCACTCGCGAGCAGCCTATCGAGCGACAACGCGCTGGCGACCAACGTCCAGGCGGCAACCTGGAACACGACGATCGCAAGCAGATACGTCCACCAGAACCGGTCGCGAGGTCCGGTCGAGAGCAGGACCAGCAGGCACGTTGCCAGGGGCACGACCATCGACGGATAGGCGACGAGGGCGATTGTCCAAGCGAGCGAGGAAAGAATTGCCCAAAGTCCAAAGCGATCGCGATTCAGGAGCGCCAGCGCGAGTGTTGCGAGCGCAACCGTCAGCCCCTGTTGGCCGAGCGTATTGTACGACGGCGCCGGCAGGCCGAACGGAATGTTGGCCAGCACGAAGCAGGCACCTAACCAGGCGACGAACGGTGTACGAAGCCGCAGGAGCAACAGCAGCCAAAAAGACGCAGCGATCAGCTGACCGGTAAGGAACAGTCCCCTCAATTGCAACAGCCGCCCTTCGGCCGAGCCACGGATCGCGGCAGAGAGGCGGATCGGCATATAGACCAGAAGCGCCGCAGTCTGATGCAGCGTGATTAGCGCGCTCGATGCGATCCCGCCCTTCAGCCAGTCATCGATGAAGATCGCGTAGTAAGCTTCGTCGGACAGATCGATACCGAGGGGCAGCCGCCAGACCAGACCCGCTACGAGCGCAACGGCGAGAACGAAGCCGCCGAGATTACCTGACCAGGGCGCGCCGTTTGCGCCGGTCACCAGAGCGCCACCGTGATTCGCGATCCACAGCGAGGACGGCGGCGGAACGGGTATGTGCAAACCCACCTGACCAGCCGGATCTGCTCCCGAGCCAGGCACTCTCAAGGTCGGTCAGACAGCCAGAGCACGCTGCGCGTCCTGCCGGATGCATGCGGCGTAGACGCCGGCTCTTCGTGAGATGAAAGCGTGTGTGCTCGCTTCGTAGTCACCGGCGCCAGTGTCTATCCAGCAGAGCTTTACCAT
>JBBRGK010000622.1:0-2255 GCA_038240805.1 Dehalococcoidia bacterium
GCCGTCAATGCCGGGCTGCCGTACGATGTGTTGCAGCGCGCCGTTCCGATTCATCCGACGGTGTCGGAATTGATCCCCACGCTGCTGGGCGATCTGTCGCCGTGACATGACTACTGGTACCAGGAATGCCCTCAGGCTTTCACTCCGTGAGCTAGATGTCAGTCTTGGCAAGATTCCAAATGACTGTTCCTGGCGTAAAGCGGCCGTCTGCTCGACCTCGCTGTTTCGACTATCCATTATGGAGGAACTGGCATCGCTACGCCCTCGCTGGCGGCATTCTCGTCGGCGCTCGAGCGGCGAGGCCAAGGCCATAGGCGCACGGGTCCTTCCACAGGCCGGCACCCGCACGGTGCAAGCGCGCCCCGAAAACTCACCAGCCGCAGTCGAAATTTTCTGACCTGACAACCCTGTCAACCTGACGAAGGTGGGGTGTCAACCTGTCAACCGTGTAAACCCAGTTTTCTAAGATTGCCGCTGGCGATATTTCGGGGCGCGCCTGGGCCGTGAGGGGGAGGGGCCTCGGAAGGACCCGCGATCACAGCGACGGTTTGTATCGTAGCCGCTCCCGAGCGATCCGTGGGCGGTTGTCTGTTGGGTCTTCTTTGATCGCTTCGACTTTGCGGCGCTCAGTGCGCTGCCACAAGTTGGCTGCTGCTGCTTAATTGACAAAGTTCAACTCGATTTCGTCCGTTCCGCTTGGCCTCATAAAGCCGTTTATCGGCGAGTTTGAATAGCTCCGAGAACGACGTGCTGCGGAGATATGTAGCTCCGCCGATGCTAATCGAGAGTTTGTGGGGCGCCCCCGCAGGGCAAAAAATTGCCGCCTTCACGGTTTCCCGGATTCGCTCGGCAACGACAAATACCTGGTCCGGAAGAATCCCTGGAAGGAACACACTAAATTCCTCGCCGCCTATGCGACCCACAAGGTCCACTTCGCGCAGCGTCGATCTGATGCTTTGAACGATCAGTTTGAGAGCCTCGTCGCCCGCGTCGTGACCATAATTATCGTTGACGTTTTTGAAGTGATCGACGTCCATGACTAGCAGGGCGCCCACGCGGCGCCATTCTTGCCGGTCCACGCGCTCGAGATAGGCGTCCACCAGGGTCGTGAATGCGACGCGAGTAAGGCAGGATGTCAGGCTGTCGGTAGAGGCAACGACCAGCAGTTGATCATGTGCAATGGCCAGCTGGCGCAATTTGCTGAGCAGGTAGAAAAAGAACGGCGGCGCGATCAGCAGGGGAATGATCACGTTATCCTTGGGACTGGTCCCTAATCGCCATAGGTTTTCCTGGAACGAATAGCTGTCGAATGTAAAGGCGAAGACGATGCAGCACAGCGTTCCGGCGATCGTCAACAGGATCACTCGGGTCCAGCTCCGAGCCGAGAGATCGAGCGCCTTCCACGCGGACCAGCCATACATACTTTAGACGCTAAGGGCGGAAGATTAATAAACTGTCCTGTTTTGGTGCCAGCTTTTTACGCTTCCAGCCGAGATTGGAACTCGATTCAGTCCGCGTCCACCTTGAATGGTCTGAGTTTTATTTTCGTCCGTTGCCCGACAGAACGGAGTTCCACCGGGAGGGGGCCCATCTGGTCCGTAAACTTGTCTAGAACGAACCACAACTTGGAGATTCCGGCAGCCATTGCCGCGACCAAGGCAAAGCCCATCAACGACGGTTTGCGGCGAAGCCATCCGCGATCGACGGATGCGCCGGTCACCGATCGCAACGCGCGAAGCAGCATGTTTGCAAGCCTGTGAAACTTCATCCGGTTGTCCTCGCAGGAGGCCGCATCTGAAATAGGACAGGTCCTTGAAGCCAACCTCCAAGGCGATATCGGCAATCCTGCGGTGTCATTGCCCGGCCTCGTACAACAGCTCGACGGTGCGCCAGCCGCTTGTCGAGCACATGCTCGGAAAAGGTCCGGCCTGCCGGCTCCGGCAGATGATGGACATAGCGAACTGTAGTTCCAAGCCGGGCAGCGACCATTGTTGCATCGAGAGCCGGATCGGTCATCGATGCTGCGATGGCGTGAACGACTGCGGCCCGGCGCACCGCTGTTCTGCCAGCGCATGCGTGTCGCCTTCGGTCCCGAGCGCCAGTGCCACGAGATCCATGATGTGATCCTGATGCAACCGGGCCGCCCGGTCACGGCAGCCGAAATCGACGTTGAGCTTTACGGTGAGAGAGCCGCGCAACGTGCGGAGCGCCACCGGGTTAGCGCAGAGTCGCTCCGGTTGGGGGATCCATGGCGC
>JBBRGK010000623.1:0-2228 GCA_038240805.1 Dehalococcoidia bacterium
GGCTCATTCTCGATCGGGTTCGGCCGCTTCACGCCCCATGCCGCGCAGATCGCCTGGTCAGCCGCCAACGACGCGGCGTCGTTGATGCCTATCTTTGCGTGCAGGATCTCAGGGCGCACGCCCACCGCTCCGTCCTCGACCGCTTGCTCGGTAAGGAACGGCGACTCCTCGCTGCAGTTGACGGACAGCGACATGCCGTCCGCGTTGCCGGAAAACGCCTCCGAGATCTGCTGCGCGACGATCGTCAGCAGCCCGACGTCACCGTGCGCGATCCGGTCGCCGATGAAGGGAAGCTGGGTGATCAGGCTCGTCGAATACAACGCAACGAAGGTGCCATTGAGCAGCAGATCGCCGGTCACCGGCAGCTGAAATGGCTTGCCGGCGGCGTCGTTGATGGTCACCACGATCGGGTTCGCGTTCGCCCGGGCGATGAGGTCCCAGAAGTCCTCTTCCTGGCGCGGGTAGGCGGCGTGGCACGCAGGATCGGCGCGGCAGCCGCTAGTGAGCAGATTGAGGGAGTGCTCGAAATCATGAGCGATCTCGGCGGATGCGTTGAGCTGCAACGGGTACGCCGAGTCGAGGATGACACTCCGAATGTGGCGCGGCGTGTCGCGCATCGCGGTCAGCGCCAGCCGCGTGCCGTAGGAGACGCCGAGCAGGTTCCACTGGTTGTAGCCCAGCGCCGTCATGACGTCGACGATGTCGGCGGCGCTCGCTGCGCTGGTGTAGGCCGCCAGATTTATCCCCTGCGCGACGAGCGCGTCGTGGCAGGCGAGGATGAACGGCGATACCGACGATGGCAACCGCAGCGGTCCGGGCGGATGAAACTTCATCTGGTCCAGTGGATTAGGGGGCTGGTTGCAGTAGAGGCCCGGCTCCGAGATGCCCGTGCCACGCTGGTCGTAGAAGACCATGTCGCGGTCTTGCTGCAGCGCGGCGGCGTAGTCAGCACTCCAGGCCAGGATGTCGCCGTGCAGCGACGGGCCACCCGGGCCACCGCTCAAGTAGAGGATGGGGTCAGCCTGGGGATGCACCCCCGTCGCCTTCAGCACGGCGACGGCGAGCTTGATCGTGGGGCCGTTGGTCTGGCCGCGGTCTTCGGGCACCGTCACCCAGCCGCAGTGGATATTCGCGTCCTGGCCGCCGGGGATCGGGACTGCGCATGGCGTCGAGACGAACTGCCGGGCAGGAGTTGCCGCCCCGGCTGCCCGCGCTCCCGGCGCCACGCCCGCGAGCAGCCCGCCCGCCACCAGCGCCATCAAGATCGATGCTGCTCGCTTCATACCATTCGCTCCCCACTAATCGAGTGAGTGCGAGTATACGCGCGAATGTCGCTTGTGTCATGGATCCGCGCGCGAACGCCGCGTGCGGGAGATCCCGCGCTCCTGCCGGAGATGGGGCCGCGAGTGTTCACGTCCGGGGCAAACTGCTTTCGATGTTGGTTCGCTCTGGTAAGCCCTTCTTTCCGAAGGGGGCCTTAACGGCGAGGAGGCCGTTCGCCAGCGGGAAAATCGTCGCAAGCCCCTCTCCCCTTGTGGGAGAGGGGTGGCCGTCGGAGACTCGCCGCAGGAGAGAAGGCCGGTCGAAGACTCGACGTGGAGAGGGTGAGGGCCGGGGTAGGCATGGCGTGTCGTTATTGTCGTTTTGGCCGCGCAGGAAGCCGACCGACGAGAGCCAAAAGAAGCACAAAACTAATCGGCGCCGGCCGCGGCCTCCGTCACGCCGTAGGCGTCCAGCTGTGCCTGAAAGCCGTTCACGTCGTGCGAGTAGACGAGCAAGTCGTGCTTGTGGCCATCGCGGTCCTTCACATGGTCGACCAGCAGCGCTTCCGGCTTGAACCCCAGCTCTTCGAAGGTGGCGATGGCGCCCTTCTGGTCCACCGTCATCTGCGCCACCATCTTCTCGATGCCCCGGTCGAGCGCCTGCGCGAACACGGCTTCCGTCAGCGCGCGGCCGAGGCCCTTGCCCCGCATCGCGCCATCGATCAGCACCCGCAGCTCACCGACGTGCTGCGACCACGGGGCATTGCTCAGATGCAGGCTGCCGTAGCCGAAGACCTTGCCCTCGCGCTCCGCCACAACCGTGACGATGCGCCCGAGCTCGATGTTGTCGAACCAGCCGGCGAGCACCGCGGCGTCGGTGATGTCGGTGCGCAAGAACAGCAGGTCGTGCGGCGGCAGCGACGACGCGAACAGGAAGAATGCCTCGAAATCGGCACGCCCCAGCAG
>JBBRGK010000624.1:0-2223 GCA_038240805.1 Dehalococcoidia bacterium
CACGGTCGCTGCCGATGTTGGCGCGGCCGTAACATATCTACGTTCTCCGGCAGGCAGTTCGTGCACCTCAATCTTCACCGTCGGCTTCTGTTTCGGCGGGGCGCAGTCATGGCTGCAGGCAGCCAGCGGGCATGGCCTTTCCGGCGCGATCGGCTTTTACGGCCGTCCGGGTCCCGGCTTCGACGGCTCTCCGGGGCCGGCACAGCGGGCGGGTGAGATGAAGGCGCCGATCCTGGCGCTGATGGGCGGCGCCGACCAGGGTATTCCGCCTGAGCAGGTAGAGGAGTTACGGACCGCGCTCACCGCCGCCAGCGTCGAACATGAGATCGTGGTCTACCCAGGGGCGCCGCATAGCTTCTTCGACCGCTCATATAAGGAACACGCCGATGCGTCGGCGGACGCCTGGCAGCGAATCCTCACTTTTATTCGCTCGCACTCCTGAACTGAAGAGCGGCTCCACTATGCCTCGACGACCTCCTCATGCTCGATGCGAGCCTGTGGCGCGATGAGTCGCACGTTGGCCGCAATGTCCGCAAGGTGGGCGATGACGCGGCCTGCGCCAACACCCGCTGGGGCATAAACGGCAAAAAGGACCTCTGTTGTGGAGGGTCTGATGCTGGTGCGTTCGTCCGGTCCAAAGAGGATGCTGGAGAGGACGCCAGTGGTGTCGGCCATGTACATATCGCCCGGCGTCAGCGTTTGCTCCTTGCCGGACAGAAGCGTGTAGGTTTCCGATCCAGCTGCCACATCCAGCCGGACGGGAAACGTAACCGCCGAAGCATCATGGCCGGCAGTGAGCAAAAGGTTCGCCAGTTCTGCCATGAACATCGCCTCGACCAGGGCAGCGGTCCGAGGAATGGGTTTGTGTTTGAGGGCAACGGACTCCAGTTGATGAAAGACGTGGTAGGTCTTCTGGAAACGGCGGTAGTAGGCGGTGTAAGCCGGAATAGGCTCGACGGCACGGAGCGCTTCGCGGTCAAAATCGGCAAAGCGCTCCCGGAGGCTTGCTTCCAGGGCGTCTTTCTGCGCTTCCAGAGCCGGGGACTCCGGCGGATTGGTAACGTCGCGCATAACAAGGAAGCCTGCGGCGGCGCCGGAGTAGGCAGTTTTCCAGCCATCTGAGGCGGTTATTACGGGTTCTGCGAGCGATTCGTCCATCAAGTTGTTTCCCTCGAGATCGTTCTTGAGCGTCCAAGAGCGGATTAGAATGCCGTTCTCGAGCGGAGAGTGCGCCGGAATCGGTAGGGACATCGGCCGCCGGTGTGCACTATGCTTTCGGCGATCAGGCCGTGCGCTGCGGCGTCAGGTCGAATACAAACGAGAGCATACAGGGGAGGACGGCAGATGGCGCAGTCTGTGGCAGAACTGAAGAAGCGCGCGAAGGAAGTAGACCTGTGGGACAAGAGCACCGACGAGACGCAGTGCGATAACTGCCGCTTTTATCGGGAGATGAAGGAAGGGATCGGCTACTGTGCCCACAAAGAAGTGGACATGGTCGTCGGCGCGCCCTGGTGGTGCAAGCTCTACGCGCCGAAAAAGGCCTGACGCTCGCAGGAGCCATCTGATGAGTGGGCATAAACCTTTCAAGCAACTCCGTGACCAACTCGAGTCCACGCCAACAGGACGCGCCGCGATTGCCCGGGAGCGGCAACTCGTACGTGACCTGCTCGCTCTGCACAAACTGAGGGAGACACGCGGGGTGACACAGGTAGCCCTGGCCAGAGCGTGGGACACGAGCCAGACCAATGTTTCACGGGTGGAGCACGAGCAGGACATCTACGTCTCGACGCTTCGCAGCTACATCGAGGCACTTGGCGGCGTGCTGGAGTTCAGGGCAGTCTTTCCGGATCAGACCATCCAGCTCGGGTCTGACACCCATGTGCTCGGGACGGCAGTTCAGTCCGGCCAGCGAATCGCCTGACAGGTTTCGGCGTTCCTGGTCGCCTGACCGCGGGCTCCAGGAGTCCACGAGATTAGTCGAACAGGCGTGGTCGCGTCTGCAGCGAGGGAACTGGTGGACTTGCGGGCGCTCTACCGCTGCATTCGCTTCGGAGCCCTGGCTGGAGGGCTGCTCCTCATCGCCTGCAGCGGCAGCCACACCCGGGCGCCCGGGACAACGGTGGCCGCCGATGAAACCCCACTGGCACAGCCTGGCGCTGGTGCTATTGCACCCGCTCGGCTTTCCGGCACCAGCATCGAGCGTCCTCGCGCCTTACTCGATGC
>JBBRGK010000625.1:0-2222 GCA_038240805.1 Dehalococcoidia bacterium
ACGGACGGTAACCCGCGCCGCACATCGGCTATGGGGCGACGGCCTGCACGGCTTGCCTGTCGGTGTAGGGTTTTCATGAAACTTCATCGGGGGCACCTCGGCCCATTTGCCTATTGGCCCAGGGCAACGGGCTGGCAAGAATACCGCGTACATCACTTTTGTAGAAGTGAGGGTCTACGCATCGAACTCGCAGTACGGCTCTTCTCCTCGGGCGGCTTCAACTGACCGGCCCGCTGCTCTTGAGCGCTACCAATGGCCAAACCCGGAACCACCCCGCTTTGTCAGGCCTCGAACCCGAGCTGGATAACGAGCTGAGGCCGGTGCTATCGACGCACACACCTGGCGTTAGATCTGGCTGTAGCCGCTGCCCTTGCGATCCACGCCGGTGCCCTTTGCCTGGTCGATCCAGCCGAACTCTTTGAGGATCTCCTGGCTGTAGGTGACCCTGCCGCTGACTTTGTCGAGTGGCTCAGTGGCCAGCAGCAGCGCGGCCCTCGCCATGTACTCCGCTGGCTCGCCGCGCGGATCGTCCATGCCAGTAACGAGATGGTGGTGGACTGTGCCCGGCGTCGGCACGACCTGCGACGGCGAGACGCAGGTGACGCTGATGCCGTGCTCGTACACCTCCTGAGCGAGGCCCTGAGTGAAGCGTTCGAGCGCGGCCTTCTCGGCCCCGTACAGGGTGCCACCGCCGCCTTTAGCCGTGTAGGGGCCGCGACCTGGTCCGATCGCTGCGCCCGAGGAGATGTTCACGATCGCTCCGCTTTTGCGCTCGATCATCTCGGGCAGCGCGTAGTGTGAAAGATAGAAGGGGCCGTGCATATTGACAGCGAACGAACGCAGCCAGCGGTTCGGCGGATAGTCCACGATCGGGATGAAGTAAGTGAGCGCCGCGTTGTTCACCAACACGTCAACGGCGCCGTACTTTTTCCGCGCCGTCTCCAGCAGTTTCTCGCAGTCTTTTTCATCCGAGACATCGCAGGTAACCGCAGTGGCCTCGCCGCCTGCCTTCGCGATGCCGTCCACCGTCGTCTGGAGCGAGCCTTCCAGCATATGCTCGCCTTCGTTCAACGTTCGCGCCGCACAAACGACCCGCGCTCCCTCTGCGGCAAATACCTCCGCAATCGACTTGCCGATCCCGCGGCTTGCACCCGTAATCACTGCAACTTTGCCATCAAGCTTGCCCATCGTCGTCCTCCTCTTACTGCGTCCTGTTCACGTTCTGAGGCCCTGATCGGGGTCCGGTTGCATCGTACACGCTTCAGTCATATGGGCACTCTACTGTCGTGACGAGCTCACTCCCGATCCAGTTTGCTGACCGGCGAGCGCATGCGGCGAAACAGCGGCGGCCGTCGGCGATCAGGCGAGCGGTCGCCAGACCAGCGGGCGGGCGGGGCGACGGTGAGCCCGGCGAGACCGAGCAGCACGACATCGTAGTTCACTCGCCAGCCGGAGAAGTCGCGCCATGCCTGGTCGCGGTCGCCCTTGAGCGGTAGATGGGCGGCGGTGAACGTGTCGCATACCTCGTCGAACTCGACCCGGTCGATTGAAATCGGGTCGCCGGGGCTCGGGCTGGGATCGTAGGGAATGGAGAAGAAGTCCGCCACGTGCTGCAAGGTCAGGTAACCGGTGCGGATACAGAGTGGGGCATTGGGCTCATAGTCGATTTCGAGGCAGGAGAGCGACAGCGCCGCTGCATCGAGGACGCAGCCCGCGGCGGTCACCCATGAGCGATCGGGCTGCGGCGATCGAAAAAAGCACAGCGCGGCGATCGAGGTGTGGCTCTCTTCGACGTCCGCGAACCACGACTGCCACTGTTCCCACATGTCGCCGAGGCGGCTCCATGCCTGTATGCGCTGATATCGCAAGAGCATTTCGATCGGTGACGCCGGACTGCCCGCGTACGACTCGAGCATCGTCACCGCTGCTTCGCGCCTGGCGAAGGCGGCATAGATCGACGGCAAATAGCTGATCAGCAGCGCAACCAGACCCAGCCCAATGAGCGCCTCGGTAAAGGCGAGGAAGACGGGGAATATCTGTTCCGGACGTGAGAAGCCGAGGGTAAACAGCGATGAGCCGCTGGTGACAAACGCCTCACGTAGCGGTTGCACACCGGCGCCCCAGAGGATCGCCGTGTAGCCAGCGGTGATAAGCACCAGCCAGAAGAACGGCAGCAGCAAGAGGGCGGTCGGAGCGTACATGGCCAGAATGCGGTCCCGCCG
>JBBRGK010000626.1:0-2221 GCA_038240805.1 Dehalococcoidia bacterium
GGTGAGGATCGGCGACAGGCGCCAAAGAGCCCCGAAAAGGTCGTGACGGCGCTCCGACGCTCGATGATCAACGAAGGTGTGGACCTGATGCGCGCCGGCGCGATGGTGTCATCGGTGCATTCGGACGCTGACATCGACGCGACCATCGAGGCATTTGACCGTTCGCTCATGGCGATGCAGACAGAAGGGTTGCTGTAAAGGAGTTTCCTGCGGAGCCCCCCGGCTTTGGCGAGCTGCTGCCTCGCATCGTCGTGAATCCGCCCGGACCCCGTTCTTTGGCCTTCGCTGAGGAACTGGCCCGGTACGAAGGACCCGCGATCTCGACCCTCGCCAACGGCGACAGGCCAATCTTTTGGGCCGCTGCCGCTGGCGCGAATGTTCTCGATGTCGATGGCAATATTTACATCGATACGACCTCGGCCTTCGGCGTAGCCTCCGTCGGACACCGTAACCCTCGCGTCGTCGCAGCGGCCGAGGCACAGATGCGGCGCCTCATCCACGGCATGGGGGACTACCTGCCGCCTGAACCGAGGCTTGCTCTGGCAATGGCGCTGCGTCGCTTCTTGCCCTCTGGTCTGGACCGGGTACTGTTCGGTGTGACCGGCGCAGACGCAGTTGAGTTGGCTCTCAAGGCTGCGGCTGTTTTTACCGGCAGTCCGGGCGTCATCGCGTTCGACGGTGCCTTTCATGGTCAGACGTACGGTACACTCGCCGTTTCCAGCCGTACGGCCTTTTCGCAGCGCTTCCGGGCACAACTCGGTGGACATGTTGGCCGGGCACCGTTCCCTTACCCCTATCGCCGCGAAGCAGGAATGAGCGAACAAGACGATGTTGAACGCAGTCTCGTCGGCGTGCGCACCGCAGCCGCGGGTCTGGCAGCAGCCGGCATCGCTCCGGGGTGTGTGATCGTAGAGCCGTTTCAAGGGCGAGAAGGCGATATCATGCCGCCCGCATCCTTTCTGCCAGGACTTCGGCGGTTGTGCGAAGAGCTGGACCTGCTTCTGATCGCCGACGAAATCTATACGGGGTTCGGCCGCACCGGGAGCATGTGGGCCTGCGACCACACAGGCGTCACGCCGGATCTGCTTTGTGCCGGTAAGGCGCTGGGCGGCGGATTCCCTTGCTCGATCGTTGCCGGTCGGGCCGAGATCATGGATGCATGGCGGCCCGATTCTCCCGAAGCTCCTCACTCGAGCACGTTCCTGGGACACCCGGTGGCCGCCGCCGCCGCGCTCGCCGTGCTCGCAGAGCTTGAGGACCGCAGCCTGGTCGAACGATGTCGGGAAATGGGAGCGCGCCTGCTGACAGGTCTCCGGGATGCTACCGCAGAAAACCCGTTTGTCGGTGAAATTCGCGGCAGGGGATTGATGGTCGGGATCGAGCTGGTGTATGACCTCGCGACACGGATGCCCGCGCCGGAGATGATCGCTTCAGCGCTGCAAACGGGGTTCCAACGTGGACTGATACTTCTGCCCGGCGGTATGCACGGCAACGTGATATCGCTTTCGCCGCCGTTCATCATGACTGAACCTCAGATCGCCTACCTGATCGAGACCATCCCAAACTGTTTGCCTGGTTAACCGGTTATCCTGCCGCTGCGCGTTGATGGGGCCGGTAGAGGCATATATCCTTGAGTGGTACCGGTGCGAATCGATCGCCCGGTCCAGGGGGTCGTGTGCAAGGTTCCCATAGTAGGACGTTCTGGCAAATGAGCGCAGGCGTCCGCGTATCCGCTGCCGTGATTCTCCTCGCCCTGCTTGCCGCCTCCTGCTCGAGCTCTCCAAAGCACAAAGATCTCGTCCGGGTCTCGGCGACCGCCGTGTCTGCCGCCGGGCAGGCAGCTTCCGCTCAAGGATCGTCGACGCCGGCTGCTACTCCAGAACCCTCTCCGTCCGCCAGCCCTTCGCCTGCCCCATCGGTTTCGCCAACTGCTTCGCCCACACCATCGGCCACACCGACCCCAGTTCCATCGCCGACCCCGGAGCCCCGGGTCGAAGTGCTGGCGGATGGCGCCCATGGCTATGTTGTGACAAGTAATGCACTGATGTACGCCGATGCGACAACAAAGAGCGCTGTCGTGACCGGGCTGCACTATCAGCAGCAGCTAGATCTGCTCGCGTCGGTACGCGGGGAGCGTGTCGTCGTTGGCGATCAAACCTGGGCGATGGCGATCCAGAACTGGAGCAACCTCTGGTACAAAGTCAACGGTGGTTATGTCTAC
>JBBRGK010000627.1:0-2213 GCA_038240805.1 Dehalococcoidia bacterium
TCTGGAACCGGCTCGCCGCGCTGGGGGTTCACTCTGCCGCTTGAGGGAGTGAGCCTGGCGGAACACCGTGCGGTTGTGATCGAAGCCGAACGGGACGGATACACCGACGCCTGGACGCTCGAAGTGGACGGCGCGGACTGCTTCACGCCGCTGGCGCTGGTGGCGGCCTGGACCGAACGGATGCGGATCGGCACCGCGATCGCGAACGTCTACACCCGCACACCGGCGGTGCTGGCAATGACTGCGGCGGCGCTTGCCGAGGCGGCGCCGGGGCGTTTCGTGCTCGGGCTGGGCTCATCCTCGCCGGTGATCGTGCAGGACTGGAGCGGCATCCCCTTCGAAGCTCCGCTGGCGCAAACGCGCGACGCGACCCTGATTGTGCGGGAGTTGCTCGGCGGCAAGCGGGTGACGCAGGAAACCGAGCGGCTGCAGATCCACGGCCTGCGGCTCTCCCGCCCGCCGGCAAGCCCCGTGCCGATTCACCTGGCAGCATTGCGCCCCGGCATGTTGCGCCAGGCAGGACGGCTGGGCGACGGCGTAATCATCAACTGGCTTGCGCCTGGCGATGTACCGAAAGTGGTGAAGGTCGCCCGCTCGGGCTCAGAAGCTGCCGGCAAGAACCCGGACGCACTTGAGGTCGCCTGCCGGATCTTCGTTTGTGTTACCGACGACATTGATGCAGCTCGCACCCGCGCCCGACGGGAGATCGCCGCCTATCTGACGACGCCGGTGTACGAGGCGTTCCACGTCTGGCTGGGACGTGGCGAGGCGCTGCGGCCGATGACCGAAGCATGGCGGGCCGGTGATCGACGCGGGGCGCTGGCGCTGATCCCGGACGAGGTGATCGACGATCTGCTGGTGATCGGCACGGCGGAACAGTGCCGCAAACGTATCAACGAGTACGTGGCGAACGGCGTCACCACGCCGGTGATGCATTTCTTTCCCATCGGTGCGCCGGAGTCGATGGGCCAGGGCTCGATCGCTGCACTAAGGGCACTGGCACCGGCGCGGGCCTGAGCGTGCTCCGCCCCGAATCGGCATAAACTGCGGAACCTCACGGCAGGAAAGGAGCGGAGATGCGCCGGCTGCTGCCATCACGGCTCTTTTCGAAAACCTCGGCTTCGCCTCACCCTGTATCGAATGAAGAGGGCGGTCAAGAGACCGTCGAGATCGCGCGGCTTTCGGCCGCATCGCTCGCGCCCCTCGCGGACCAGCTCGTCCCCGTATATCACGCGGCCTTCGCGGAGCCGCCCTACCGACGGGACGCCGCCCAGACCCGCGCATTTGCCGGCTCGCTCACCGGTCACATGCTGCGGCGTGACTTCCGCTGCTGCCTCGCCCACGAGAGCGCAACCGGAGCGATCACGGGCTTCACCTATGGCTACAGTGGCGAGCCCGGCCAGTGGTGGCACGACATCGTCGCCGCAGCGATGGGGCAGGCGACTGTTGAAACATGGTTGATGGGCAGCTTTGAATTTGTGGAGCTTGCTGTGATGCCAGCGGCACAGGGCCGTGGCATCGGCGGCCGGCTGCACGATGCCCTGCTGGAAGGGCTCGCCAACCGCACCGCCGTGCTTTCGACGATCCAGCAGGAGACCGCCGCGTTGCAGCTATATCGCAAGCGCGGCTGGGTGGAGCTCGTGCGTGACCTCGCCTTTCCAGGCGTCGCCGAACCGTACCTGGTCATGGGGATCGACCTGACGCAGCGACCCCGGCGGTAAGCGGTCTGATCCGGCTGACTTCATCAAGAAGTGCAAGCTGTACGGCAGCGGAACCGGTTCGATAGCTTCAGACCAGCGAACGAGCGTTCAGGCGCCGATGCCGGTGGGAATGATGAACTCACCCTCCGGACCGGATTCGAAGGCAACAACGTTCGTGACCGCATCGGCATTGAGCGGTCCGTAGATGTGCGGAAAGTGCTCGCCCGGCTCCGACTCCTCGTAACGGACCTCTGGCCCCACCCGCGACGGGTCGATGCAAAGTAGCACGAGCCCTGTCACGCAGCGGAAGTGTGCGCTCGCTACTCGTGCCGCCTGGTGCGGCGTCGAGCAATGAATAACCCCCTCAGTGGCCAGCGTGTCGCCGTGGTACACGCCCCGCCGCCGCGCCTGCTCCCACGTCTCCCGATCGGTGATGTGCAGGATCGGCTCCATCGGTTTACTCCTCATCAAAGCCGGAGAGTCGGAGAGCCGGAAAGCCGGCCAGCCGCAGTT
>JBBRGK010000628.1:0-2203 GCA_038240805.1 Dehalococcoidia bacterium
CTCCGTGTTGCCGGTCAATGAGAAGGCGAGATCAACATCTGCCGCCGACTACATCCTGAAACCGGTGCATGAGACGAGGTTGGTGGAACGTGTCAAAGTGATCCTGGCCGGCCAGGGCACACGGTGACCGACAAATCGCCAGGAGGCGCTTCAGCGGCTGCCGCCGACGAGTCTCCCGGCTCTGTGCGGCCGCCGGGACCATTCCATGTGCTGGTTGTGGACGATGACCCGGATATCAACCGGTTGCTCCGAGCCCGGCTGCGCTCCGAAGGTTGCCAGGTCGGCGGTGCGGCGAACGGCGAGCAGGCGCTCGACTACATCCTGACCACCCCACCTGATCTGGTCTTTCTCGACGTGTCGATGCCCGGAGTTGGCGGCATGGAGGTTCTGGAGTCCGTGCGCGGCCGCGGCCTGGACATGGCCGTGATAATGACCACGGCATTCGGCTCGGAGCAGGTGGCGATCGAAGCGCTTCGCCGTGGAGCTGACGACTATCTGCGGAAACCATTTGAGGCGACCGAGTTTCGGGCTGTGCTGCGACGCACGACGGAGCGGCTCGAACTGACCCGGCAAAATGCGCTGCTGCGTCTGCAACTCGATGAGAAGCGGCGCCAGCTTGAGGCGGAACTGGCGCGAGCATCCCGCGTCCAGTCCGATCTGCTGCCGGGAGAAGCCTTGAGCGTGTCCGGCTTTGAAATAGCTGCTCGCTGCGTGCCAGCACGCGAGGTCGGCGGTGACTTCTACGACTGGGAGCAGCCGGAGCCTGGCTCGCTCACGCTCGTGCTTGCCGATATCATGGGCAAAGGCATGCCGGCCGCTCTGCTGATGGCGACCGTACGGGCTGCAATGCGCGCGGTTATTCGCCAATCGCCGCCGCTGTCGGCTATCGGATACGTGTCCTCCGCGCTCGAGCGCGATCTAACCCAGATAGGCAGCTTCGTCACCCTCTTCCTTGCGAAGCTCGACATCGCGAGCAGGTGCCTGACCTACGTCGATGCGGGCCACGGCCTTAGCCTGCTTATTCGCGATGACGGAACGATCGAAGGTCTGCCCTCAGGCGGGCTGCCGCTTGGCGTCATGCCGGACTCCAGCTACGAATCAGGCGAGGTCACCTTTTCGCCTGGCGATACGCTCATCCTGTTCAGCGATGGACTGCTCGATGCAATCACGGAGCTTGCCGCCGATCCCTCCCTGCTCGCGCGTAAGGTCGATCGCCGGCTCAGTGCAGCCGGAATGGTGACCCAGATCATGGATCTGGCCGGCGAGGCGGGCTCCATGCCGGACGATCTCACAGTGGTCGTGCTGCAATGCACCGGGGTGACCAACGACTGATGCGCTGGCGCCGAGAGCACGACGCTTCAACCCGGCGCCGGGCGTCCGACAATGCTGGTACTCTTGGCGAAGACGACTGGCGAAGACGACTGGCGAAACAAGGGGGCATGCATGGAGGTGGCAATCGATCAACTTACGGATAGCTGTACGGTCGTGCGGCCGTCCGGGCGCCTCGACCTGCTTGCTGCGGGAGAGTTCAAGCAGCAACTGGTCGATATAGTTGCGGCGGGCGGAAATCGACTGGTGGTTGATCTCGACGGAGTGCCGTTTATTGATAGTTCCGGGCTGGGTTCGCTTGTCGGCGCGCTCAAGGCGGCGCGGCTTGCGGGCGGCGATCTTCGGCTGGCTAGGGCCGGTGAGCAGGCAGCGGTGATCCTGAAGCTGACCCGCCTCGACCGGGTCTTCTCGCTCTACTCCTCGGTCGAGGAGGCCACGGCTGACTACTAGCGGCGCGATATTGGCTGAACAAAGCACCCTGTTGCCCGCGACTCTCGACCGGGTAGCGGATCTGCATCTTTTGTTGCAGCGCTTCTGGCCCGCTACGCTTGGGGCCGCTCTTCAGACCGACGACGAGGCTTGGCGGGCTGAGTTCGAGACGGCTGTGATCGAAATCGGCACAAACATCGCGCGCCACGCATATCCCACTTCATCGGGCACGGAGATGATGCAACTCTGGCTGCGTGCGTACACGGACCACGTTGAGGCGGCGTTCCGCGACCAGGGTATCCCCCTGAAGGAGCCGCCGCCCAGGAGTCCGTTGGAGAGCGTTGATCTTCTCGATCTGCCCGAAGGCGGGATCGGTCTTGAAATCGCGCGGGCAGCGCTGGACCGTCTTGATTATGAGCGGACTCCGGAGGGAACGAACCTCTGG
>JBBRGK010000629.1:0-2187 GCA_038240805.1 Dehalococcoidia bacterium
CACCCTTCAAAGCCAGCACTTTGGTGATCGCTGCGGTCAGCGTGGTCTTGCCGTGGTCTACATGCCCGATCGTGCCGACATTTACGTGCGGCTTGGTGCGCTCGAATTTCTGCTTCGCCATTGCCGGTACTTCCTCCTGGCCGTCCTCACCGTGGGGCGCCTGACGTGTCCAACGGGACCCGCCCGTTCTGTCAACCCGGCCACGGCAAATACCGGACCGGCACACAAAGCCCGCGCTGCCCGAAGAGCGGCGCGGGCCGTTTCTTTAGCTTCTTCCTTTGATTAGCTGAGTCTGGATAGTCGCCGGAACCGGTTCGTAGTGATCGAACTCCATCGTGTTCGTCGCCCGGCCCTGGGTCATCGAACGCAGGTCCGTCGTATAGCCGAACATCTCTGCCAGCGGGACGAGCGCTCGAATTACCTGGGTGGTTCCGCGTGACTCCGAATGCTGGATCATGCCGCGGCGGGAGTTCAAATCGCCGAGAACATCGCCGAAGAACTGCTCCGGCGAGATCACTTCGACCTTCATAATCGGCTCGAGAATGACTCCGCCGGCATCTTTAACTGCTTCCTTGATGCACATCGAGGCGCAGATGCGAAACGCCATTTCCGAAGAGTCAACCGGATGGTAACTGCCGTAGGTGAGGCTGACCTTCACGTCGACCATCGGGTAACCGGCGATGATGCCGTTCTCAAGCGCTTCGCGGGCACCGTTGTTCACCGCCGGGATGAACTCTCGTGGCACCACGCCGCCCGATGTTTTGTCCTCGAACTGGTAGCCGGTGCCACGCTCCAACGGCTCGATCAGGAGTTCCGTATCGGCGAACTGGCCGCGGCCACCAGTCTGGCGAGCGAAGCGGGTGCGGTGCTTGGTCTGCTTTGTGATCGCTTCGCGGTACGACACCTGCGGGCGACCGACATTAGCCTCGACCTTAAACTCACGCTTCATCCGGTCGACGATGACTTCCAGGTGAAGCTCGCCCATGCCGGCGATCAAGGTCTGGCCCGTCTCCTGATTGAAGCTGACCCGAAAAGTTGGATCTTCCTCGGCCAGCTTCGCCAGAGCGACGCCCATCTTGTCCTGATCGTCCTTGGTTTTCGGCTCGATCGCGATCTGGATGACGGGTTCCGGGAACTTAATTGCTTCGAGCACAATCATGTGGGCGGGATCACAGAGCGTATCGCCGGTAAATGTATCTTTGGGTCCGATAATCGCCGCGATATCGCCGGCGAACACCTCTGCAACATCCTCACGCTTGTCTGCGTGCATCCGGACCAGCCGGCCAATGCTCTCACGACGATTACGGGTGCTGTTCATTGCCGGCGATTTCGCGGCCAGCCTGCCCGAATACACCCGAACGTATGCGAGCCGCCCGACGAACGGGTCGGTAACAATCTTGAATGCCAGTGCAGCCAGTGGTTCGTCGTCAGCGGGGTGACGCACGATCTCTTCGTTGGTCTTCGGGTCCAGCCCGACAACGGGAGGGATATCCGTCGGCGCCGGCAGCAGCGCGACTACGGCGTCCAGCAGGAGTTGCACGCCCTTGTTCTTGAGAGCGCTGCCGCAGAGCACCGGCGCGATCTTGCCGGAGATCGTCGCGCGCCTGATTGCCCGCTTCAACTCTTCAAGCGTCGCCTCATGACCTTCAATGAAGCTGATCATGAGCTGTTCGTCTTCTTCTGCGACACGCTCAATCATGCTGGCCCGCTGCTCGGCCACTTTGGCCGCGAGGTGTTCCGGCACCGGCCCCTCGGTCGGGTTGTCATCGCGGTCACCGCTGAAGAACCAGGCACGTTCCTCGACCAGATCGATAACACCGACGAAGTCAGCCTCCGCGCCGATCGGAATATGCAGTGGCACAGGCTTGGCGCCCAGGCGCTCCACGATCATCTCGACCGTGCGCCAGTAGTCCGCACCGACCCGGTCCATCTTGTTCACGAAACAGATACGCGGCACGTTGTATCGATCAGCCTGGCGCCAGACGGTCTCGGACTGCGGCTCAACGCCGGCGACCGCGTCAAAAACGACCACGCCGCCATCGAGAACCCGCAGTGAGCGCTCCACTTCAACGGTGAAGTCCACGTGGCCGGGCGTGTCGATGATATTGATCTGATGGCCGTCCCACTCGGCGGTGGTCGCAGCGGCGGTAATGGTAATACCGCGCTCACGCTCCTGCTCCATGAAGT